>JBBSSY010000197.1:0-6428 GCA_038241595.1 Chitinophagales bacterium
ATTAATTGATTTGAAAATTAAGAATTTTGAAAAATGCTTTGAATAAAAGAAGCGTAGATAGCGTAATCACTTCTTAACCTGCAAAGAACAGGCGGTTTCCAAATTATACTATTGCTAAAATGTCGCTTTCTCTCATGATGAGGAAATCCTGTCCTTCCACGCTGATTTCAGTGCCAGAGTATTTACCATATAATACTGTATCACCTGCCTTAACAGTAACGGGCTCATCTTTTTTGCCCGGACCAGCAGCAACAACTTCACCGCGCTGTGGTTTCTCTTTTGCTGTATCGGGAATAATTATTCCTCCTGCAGTTTTCTCTTCAGCAGCAGCGGGTTTCACTACTACCCTGTCGTGTAAAGGAGTAATGTTTAATGTGTTCGCCATAGTTATAAATTTGATTTGTTTTGAAATATTAGGTTTGCAAAGGTAAACGAAATTCGTACCAAACCACCTCCTGATGCAAAATGAAGCATTCTTGACAGTTTTAGGAGAAATTTGACAGTTTTTGTGAAACAGTTGGCAGAACAATGTCACAGTTGGCAGAACTGGCTAGTTTGTAGTTTATGTTTTGTGGTTTATAGTTTAATAGGAAACCCACTGCACGTTGCAAATAACTACAAACCACAAACTACAAACTATAAACTATCTCTCTTTCCTTATCTTCGCACCCTCAAAACAAGTTCTTAGCAAATGATCAGCAGACGAAATATCCGTGTGAAGGTGATGCAGACGCTTTACAGCATAGAGACGATGGAATTTGACATCAAACCGGGACAGGAAATCAGGACACTCCAGAAACATTTTGACCAAACCAGGCAGCTTTTAATCTACATCTTATATTTTATTACCGAAGTCGCCAGGTATGCGGAGACGGCCGCCCTGAAACGAGCCTCCAAACACTTACCTACCCGGGAAGACCTGAATGTAAATACTAAAACGGCTGGTAACGAACTCGTGTGGCGGATCCTGGAAGATACATCCTACCAGAAAGCATTGAAAGAAGACAAGCCAAACCTGCTGATCGACCGTGAACTGTTGCGCAAAATATACCTGCAACTGGCAGAAACGCCTGAATACAATCAGTACATTGCGATCGAAGGACGTGATAAAAAGGGTGAAAAAGACTTGCTGACATTCATCTATACGGTAATGCTGCTGCCAAATGAAGATTTTACCGATCATATAGAAGAACTGTTCACCAACTGGGACGACGATTGCGACATGATCAACCTGCTGGTGGCAGGCTACCTGCAAAAACCCGGCAGCTTCAATTTCAACGAAATGCTGACTCCCGACAAATGGCAGTATGCCAAAACGTTGCTTGAAACCGTTCTTGACAAAAAAGCGCTTACCCTCGAGATGATTACCCCTAAGTTGAATAACTGGGACCCGGAACGCATCGCGACACTCGATATGATCCTGATACAGATGGGCGTTTGTGAATTTTTATATTTCGAAACCATCCCGCCCAAAGTAACCATCAATGAATACATCGACCTGGCAAAGGAATACAGCACCCCCCAAAGCGGGCAATTTGTAAACGGGATCCTTGATAATATCCACAAGGAACTGGTAAAAGACAATTCAATGGTAAAAGTCAGTTTTAAGAAAAATTAAGCCTTTACGCGCTTTAGCCATTCTGATCGCCGATTACGCGGCAATACGTACATTTGCAAAAAACACCATGAAACTACTTTTCGCTATTTTTTCAGTTTTGACCTTGATTGCAGGTTGTAATCTGCAAAGCGCGGACAAAAATAGCGCTGCGAAAGGGCCGCTTTCCGGCCCCCAAACAGATTCGGCCGCTTTCACCAATATTACCTGGCAGGAAAAAACACTCGACTTTGGAAAGATCGATGAAGGCCAGAAACTGGAAGTGGTTTATCACTTTAAAAATACCGGTACAAAGCCACTCATCATCAGCAGCGTCGAACCCGGTTGCGGATGTACTGTTGCTGAAACACCTACAGCGCCAATCGCCCCGGGAAAAGAAGGTGTCATCAAGGGATCATTCGACAGCAACTCCAGGCCTGGTACTCAACATAAATCGATCTTCGTCTATGCCAATACGAAAGGCACTCAGCGCCACGAACTTGTCTTCACCGTTGAGGTCAATAAAAAAAGTTAATTACATCAATTAAAGAACAAGTACATGAACCATTTGATTTTATTACAGGCACCGGCAGCAGGTGCCGGCAGCAATTACACCCTATTCCTTCTAGGCGGCATGATCCTGGTATTTTACTTCTTTATGATCCGTCCACAGGCCAAAAAAGCAAAAGATGCCAAGAAATTCCAGGAAAACCTGCAGCGTGGCGAAAAGGTTGTTACCATTGCCGGCATCCATGGCAGCGTTAACAAGGTAAATGATGACGGAACAATTTCACTTGAAGTGAACCCCGGCAGTTACCTGAAGATTGAAAAAAGCGCCATATCCATTGAATGGAGTATGCAATTGAATAAAACCGGCACAGTTACGGTTGACAAGAAATAATAATGCCTGCAGGCTCATCGCCTGGAAAAATACAATCAACCGGCTGCAGTTCGCGCGCCGGTTTTTTTGTGGCGGCAACCCGTTGTTTATTTCACGAAATAATATGACATGACTCTGCGCATAGGCCTCACCGGTGGGATCGGCTCCGGTAAAACCGTTGTCTCGAAAGTCTTCCAGGCACTGGGTATCCCGATCTATTATGCCGATGCCGAGGCTAAACGTATCATGAACGAAGACATCGGCCTGCGCACGCAGATCATAGCATTATTTGGTGACGAAGCGTATACCAACGGTCAGCTTAACAGGGCTTTTATCGCGTCTATCGTTTTTTCGGATCAACGAAAGCTCGATGGGTTAAATGCACTGGTTCATCCATCCACCATTCGCGCCGGCGAACGGTGGATGCAGGCCCAAACAACGCCTTATGCGATTAAAGAGGCTGCCCTGATTTTTGAAAGTGGCTCCGAGGCGCATCTTGATTATGTGATTGGCGTGTTGTCACCTGCCGCGCTGCGCATGAGCCGGGTAATGGCCCGTGACAATGCTTCCGTTGAACAGATTACCAGGCGGATGAACAGCCAGCTCGATGAGGCCGAAAAGATGGACCGATGTGATTTTGTGATTATCAATGACGAACACCAGGCGGTGATCCCGCAGGTACTGGCAGTGCATGAAGCGTTGATGAAGAAAGCCGGGTTGGGGGTATGAGGTGTGGTCTCCTCAATTACCCCTCCAGCAATCCCCGTAAAAACTTCACTCCATCAGCCGCAATCACTTCCTGCGACGGCTCCATCTTACGCCAGATGGCGGCTGCCTTTGCAATCACCTTCACATCTTTTGTAAACGATTCAATCACTACCCCGCCGTCATAGGCTACGTCGTTCAGCGCCATTTTAATATTCTTCCAGTCGATGTGATCGTTTCCCGGTGTACCGCGGTCACAGCCACAGGCGTGAAAATGACCGAGCAGGTCACCCGCTTTCCGGATCGCCCGTGCCTGGTCCTTTTCTTCGATATTCATGTGGAAAGTATCATAATGCAACAGCACGTTCGGGCGATCTATGTCTTTAATCAACGCCAGCGTCTGGTCTACGGTGTTCAAAAAATCGGTTTCAAAACGATTTAGCGGTTCGATGGCGAGGTCGATATGGCGTTCCTGTGCATAGTCAGCGATTTCCTGCAGGTGTATGACAACCAGTTTCCACTGCTCGCGGTAATCTGCTTCAGCCACTGCATCTGCGCGGCCAACCGACGAATATAAAGGGCCAATGAGCACTTCCGCGCCAAGCGGAACCATCGCGTCCAACAGCCCCTTGAGGTATTTCAGGGCAGACTGCTGCTGTTCTTCCGTACCACGCGGATCGTGGTCAGGCGACATGGCGGCACACACGGATTTACATTGCAGGCCGTTTAAATCGAGGTGTTCTTTTATAAAAACCGGGTCGATGTGTGCAGGATCTTCCAGTGCAATCTCGACCGAATCGAAGCCCCATGCTTTGAACTGCGGAAAAAGGCTGACCGAATCGTTGGTAAATGGCGAGGTAAATAAAAAAGTATTGATACCAAAATTCATAGATATATCTTTAAGATGATGGATGAATGCGGCATTTGGCGATCAGCGTTTGCAGGGCTTAACGTCGAGGTTCGCCTGCAATTCCGAATCTGACAGGCTTTCCGTCGGTACGCCGGTGTTGGGGATCGCCAGTTTGGCGGTCCATGCGATGCCATTTAACACCAGTTTGCGTACCTGCTGGTTGCCCCAGTTCTGATGATAATGTCCACCAGTGAAGCCGAATCCACGGCCGCCGTCGCTGCGCGTTGTCACCCAGGCCACCGTTTGCGGTTTGCCTTTTTCCGCGCGAACTGCCGGGTTACCTTCATGAGGTCCGTCCGCACGATCAAGCGTAGAAGCTGGTGGAATGGCCGTCAGGATAGGGGTTACATTTTTCATATTATCGGCAAAACGCATGTGATAGTACCATTCATCCTTTAATGAAAAAGGTTGCACGCCATTGGTCACCGGGTGGCGGGGTAATTTATCGAACGTTCCCTGCCAGGTGGGATTCACGGACCAAAAGGTTTCAAAATAACCGCCCAGCCATTTTTTAAATTCGGGTCCGCCCCGGTCCGTTGGTACTTCCACTGCATAGTGCAGGCACGTAAAACCAATTCCTTTGTTCATGAGGGCCTGCAGGTGTTCGAGGTGTTCTATCGCAAGGTGTCTATCGCCCCCATCCATGTATAATACGATCGCGGATGCACTATTCAAAACCGTCGTATCTGCCGGCCAGCCCTGGTAGACAATTGACTCCGATACGTCACCCATCGATTTATTCAGTTCCCCAGCCAGCAACCGGCAGCCGGCATTGTGCTCGTGCTCACCGGCACCATGGCTACAGGCGCCTGCAATAAATATGATCTTCTTTTTGGTAAGCAAAACGGGTGTTTTGTTTGCTGGTGAACCGTTATTGGCGGGAAGGACATGATACCGTGGAAGCCAGGCCACACCGGCAGTAAGCAACAGCAAAAAAAACAGCCGGCTATAAAAGAATGAAGGATTTCTTTTCATATTATATAATTAATTAAAAGCAAGTTTCGTCACTATTAAAAAATGCTGATATTTATCCGATGGTTGGTTTAGATTTGAACCGTTGACCACACAACATCGGGTCAGGTGAAAACGGTTCCGTTTCATGTGCGATCAAAAACCGGTACAATTGCGTACCGCATCAACGTTTCCTGAACCCGCTGCTGCAATAAAAATCAGGTAACAATAATACATTAAAAAGACGGCTGCCGCGATTATTTTTAGTCGGCAACGTTTTTTTTACAAATGCTTTTTTCACCAAATGAATAAATAATTTTATTTTATGCAGACGATTAAAACCGCTCTTTGCTCTTTTGGAATGTCAGGATGGGTTTTCCATGCGCCATTCATACAGGCACATCCCGGCTTTGAATTACACGGCATCCTGGAGAGAACAAAAGAATTGTCCAGGGTAACCTATCCACATGCCATTATCTATCGCTCACTGGATGAATTGCTGGCAGACACCGCGGTAGAGCTCGTGATCGTCAATACGCCGAATGTTACGCATTACGATTATACAAAACGCGCTTTGCTGGCCGGCAAACATGTGATTGTAGAAAAACCATTCACTACAACGGTGGAGGAAGCGGAAGAGCTGATTGCGTTGGCAAACCAGCAGGGGAAGCTACTTACGGTATATCACAACCGCCGTTTCGACAGTGATTTCCGAACGGTGCAGCAAGTGATACGGGAGGGTCTGCTTGGTGAGATCGTAGAGGCTGAAATTCATTACGACCGGTACAAAGAAGAACTGAGCCCGAAGGTTCATAAGGAAGTGTCCGGACCGGCTTCCGGCGTTTTGTACGACCTGGGATCGCACCTGATCGACCAGGCCATGCAGTTATTTGGCAAACCGGAGGCGGTGTCAGGTGATGTACGGATTGTGCGACCTATTTCGAAAGTGGACGACTACTTCGACATTGTATTGTACTACCCCAACCTGCGCGTTCGCGTAAAATCGAGTTACCTGGTTCGCGAGGCATTGCCTGCTTTTATCCTACATGGCTCAAAGGGGTCTTTCCTGAAAAGCCGTGCGGATATACAGGAAGCGGCACTCCAGGCACATACCCTGCCACAGAGCCCGGGATGGGGAGAGGAACCGGTGGAAGAAGAAGGCCTTCTACATACCGAGATCAACGGCGAAGTTGTCCGTAAAAAGATCCCCACGATGGCCGGTAATTATTACGATTATTATGATGGCGTTTACCAGGCGCTTAGCAACAACAAACCGGTGCCTGTTCCTGTGGAAGATGCGCTGGAGATCATCCGCATTATCCGCGAAGCAAAAAAAAGCAGTAACGAGGGACGGGTGGTGAAGTTGTGAGGCGTACCGGGGGTGGAAT
>JBBSSY010000198.1:0-6418 GCA_038241595.1 Chitinophagales bacterium
AAATGGCAACATGTCTTTTATACCTGGATTAAGGTATTGCTCCCAATTCGTTAGCAGGTTTGTGAATTTGTCAATTCCCGATACAATGGGAACTATGACAAAAGTCTATTTTAAAAGACTGAATGGTGGCTTAATTGATTGTTTTGAAATTGTAACTTCCATTTTTTACGCTTTATTTTATAAATCAGTTCCTTAGTATATATGTTAGAGTAGGTGAGAAAGGGAAAGGTTACAATTGCTATTTTTCGGTATGGCAAATCATAATAAGCAAGATGCTGCGTATAAGAACTTTAAAAGAAAAGGTAACATATAGTTCTGTCTAAAGAACGACTGCCGAAGGTGGCGTTTAGCGCTTTTATTGGCGTATCATCCGCGTCAATAGCTGGGTTAAGATAGAATCGGAATTGTCCGCGATTAGGAGATCATCCTGGATCGTACTTATCAAAGGAAAGCATCAAGGTAGTAGCCCGACTGATAACCAAAATTGATCCAGAGTCCGGCAAAGAACTTGAATTTTAACCAACAACCGGTCATGGAACCGCTGCTTATATCATTAAGAAATGACCGGAACCCGGATGGTCAATGTTTAATCTGGCATCAATGGGTTTAAGGTTTACTGTTATACGGTTAGTTATAAAGTTTCGGTTAGGGCAACTCCTTAACTAACTGTAAACCTTAAACTGTAAACCTTAAACTTTCCTCAATGCACCAGGGTCACGATCACCGGTATTGGTAAGGGAAATCCTGCAATGGAAATCTGTTTGGACAAAACCATTTTGGCGTCGGTCAGTTCGAGGATCTTGACCGTTCCATCGATGCCAATGAAGATGACATTGCTGAAGGTGATTTCAGTATCATTATTTCCCAGGATATAAGTAAAAGTCGTTGTTTGCGGCGAGGCGGCGTCACATTTTGAACCACCTTCGTCTACGATTCCTGTTTTATCGGACTTGAAAGTAACCGTGTTGTCAAGTTCGCAAACCTGTACAACGCCCGCAGGAAGGACTCCGTCCACGGTACCGTTGTTATCCAGGTCGTACCCGGCCGTCGAGTACTTCCAGGCGCCCGATGTCAGCAATGCTTCTTTTGTTTTTTCTGAAGAAGATTTTTTACAAGCTCCCAACGAGAGTAATCCTGCGGCAACTATCAAACCGAATGTCTTGAGCATAACTGTAATTTTTCCTAAGTATTTGTGTATAAGTTAACGTATTTTTTTCTCCGATAGATGTTTGCCGGGGCATCTATTAACAAAAGTTTTGTGGTAAGGGCAAACTGGCAAACGAATTGCAACCAGATTGTACGTATTTTGCAAATCATTCTTTTCAATTTACTCAACCAGCAATTTATGTTGCAAACTGCCGAAGATATTCGTCAAATAAACGAAAAAATACAATACAGCGGCGCTTTTATCGATCGTTTGCGGGATGAAGTCGGCCGCATCATCGTCGGTCAGCAGTATATGTTAGACCGGTTACTGATCGGGTTGTTGAGCAATGGACATGTGTTGCTGGAAGGCGTGCCAGGCCTGGCAAAAACATTGGCGATCAAATCGCTTGCACAAGCCATCCACGCTAAATTCAGCCGCATCCAGTTTACACCTGATTTATTACCGGCTGACGTGATCGGAACGATGATCTACAACCAGCAGCGCAATGAGTTCATGGTTCGCAAAGGACCAATTTTCGCAAATTTCATTTTGGCGGATGAAATCAACCGTGCGCCAGCGAAGGTGCAAAGCGCCCTGCTGGAGGCCATGCAGGAACGCCAGGTAACCATCGGTGACCAAAGTTATAAACTCGAAGAACCCTTTCTCGTGCTGGCGACGCAAAACCCGCTGGAACAGGAAGGTACATACCCGTTGCCTGAAGCACAGGTTGACCGTTTTATCATGAAAGTGATTGTTCATTATCCTACCAAACAGGAGGAGCAGCTTATCATCCGGCAAAATACACAGGGTATAAAATCGCCGGTGGTGGAGCAAGTGGTAACGATGCAGGAAATAATTCAGGCGCGCGATCTTACACGCCAGATCTATATGGATGAGAAGGTCGAGAATTATATCCTGGACATCGTCTTCGCGACCAGGAACCCGGACAAATACCGGTTGGAGAAACTTAAACCCCTGATATCATACGGCGGTTCGCCGCGTGCAAGCATCAACCTGGCGCTCGCTGCCAAGTCGAATGCCTTCCTAAACAAACGGGGTTACGTGATTCCGGAAGATGTGCGTTCCATTTCAAGGGATGTTCTGCGCCATCGCATCGGCCTCACTTACGAAGCCGAGGCTGAAAATGTATCGGTAGAAAATATAATCGAAGATATATTAAAAGTGATCCAGGTGCCTTAGGTTCCATTATGCTTACCACCGCTGAAATATTAAAAAAAGTAAAAGAGCTTGAGATCAAAAGTAAAAAGATTACGCAACATCTTTTTACCGGCGAGTATCATTCTGCATTCAAAGGCCGGGGCATGAGCTTTCGCGAAGTGCGTGAATACGATGCCGGCGATGACATTCGATTTATAGACTGGAACGTCAGTGCGCGCTTTTCTCATCCTTTTACAAAATTGTTTGAAGAAGAAAGAGAACTTACGGTGATGCTGATGATTGACGTAAGTGCCAGTTCTTTGTTTGGAACAGTACACGGCATTAAGAAAGATATTATTACTGAAATCGGCGCCATTCTTACCTTTTCGGCCATTAATAACAATGATAAGGTGGGTGTAATTTTTTTCAGTGATAAAGTAGAAAAATACATCCCGCCAAAAAAAGGCAAACAGCACGCTTTGTATATTGTGCGTGAATTACTGACGGCGTCGCCTAAACGCAGCGGTACAAACCTGACCGAAGGCCTGCGTTTTTTTAATAATTCAACGCGGCAGAAAAGCATCGCCTTTATTTTGAGTGACTTCCTCGATGATAAATTTGGCGATTCATTGAAGGTTGCCGGTAAAAAGCACGATCTCATCGGCATCAAGGTGTATGATAAGATGGATATGGAATTGCCTGATGTTGGATTGATGCAGGTAAGCGATCTGGAAACGCGTGCCACCCGCTGGGTGGATACCAGCGACTACAGGTTGCGCAACGAATACCAGCAGAATTTCTTTAATTATTCAGAATGGTGTAAAAGCATTTTCCTTCGTGCAGGTAGCGATCTGTTGCACGTGCGCACAGATGAAGATTATGTGAAGGTGTTACAGAAATTTTTTGTCGGAAGAAGATAATGAACGGATCCCAAGAACTTGCATATCGATCAAGGAATTACCTGACTGGTAAGCGGTCTGCCCTCGCGCAGGTGCGGTTTTTTACCCTTTATGCAGGCATGACAAGATACCGGCGATGGCTAACAGTGATTTTTTTGCTATTTGGCTGTATGCAATCTACTGTTTCCCAGTCGATATATATTAAGGCGACCATCGACCGCGACAATATCCTCATCGGTGAACCAATTCGGTTGCAACTGGAAGCCTCGGTGCCGCTTAATACGCCGTTTGTCTGGTTTCCGGCAGATTCAATGCCGCATTTTGAGGTGATCGAAGCGAGCAAGATCGATACTGCGCCAAAGGCGGATCATATTGTCTACAGGCAAGTTGTAACCATAACGAGTTTTGATTCCGGTAGCTGGGTCGTGCCAGCTTTGCCGCTGGAAGCAAATGATAAGTTCTACCTCACCGATTCATTGCCGGTTACCGTGTCATTTTCTGATTTCAATCCTTCACAGGATTATCATGATATTAAAGACATCGTGGAGGTAACGATCGCGGAAAGAAAGTACATCAACTGGATCATCGGCATTATCACACTGCTCGCAGTACTGACGATTGTTTATCTGCTTCGCAGGAAGAAAAAGAAACCACCTGTACCAGCCGTGCCCGAACCACCGGTGCGCTCGCCGATCGACGAGGCATTGCAGCAGCTGGAAGAACTACAGGCGCAACGCCTGCCGGAGCGCGGTGAGGCTAAATTGTATTATACGCGGTTGACGGATATCCTGCGATCTTTTATTTTCAGGAGGATGAACGTGACGACGGCGCAGAAAACCAGTGAAGAACTGATCCTACAGCTGAAGCAAATGGACCTGCCGCCTGACCAGTTTACCAGGCTGGCACAAACGCTTCGTATGAGCGATGCCGTTAAGTTTGCCAAGTACGTGCCGCCGGCCATTGAAAACAACGAAAGCTTTGACCATGTAAAAACATCAATTGAACTCATTAACAATATTCATCCATAGTGTTCTATAACTGGCTTCAAAATATTGAGTTTGCGCACCCGTTTTTCCTTTGTCTGCTGGTGTTGATTCCATTGCTGACGAGATGGTATGCCAGGTACAATAGCCGGCGCCAGGGCTCGGTTGCGATCTCGTCGATGAAACAATATTCACCACGCCGTACCTGGAAGAATGTGTTTCGCCATTCGCCATTTATACTCCGCATGCTGGCGGTTGCCTGTATCATCGTGGCACTCGCCAGGCCGCAGACGAGAAACGATGAGGAGCTCGTAAGCGGGGAAGGCGTGGACATTGTGCTATGCATCGACGTAAGTGGTAGCATGCTGGCGCAGGATTTTACGCCAAACCGGCTGGAAGCCGCCAAAGAAGTGGCCGCGAATTTCGTCGACAGCCGTCCCACCGATCGCATTGGCCTGGTGATCTTTTCTGGCGAAAGTTTTACGCAATGCCCGGTGACTACAGATAAGACCATCCTCAAAAGCCAGATATCCAGTATCCAGAGTGGGTTACTGGAAGATGGGACTGCTATTGGATCGGGACTTGCCACCAGCGTGGACAGATTGAAATCATCCAAATCAAAAAGCAAGGTGGTCATTCTGTTAACAGACGGTGAAAACAATGGCGGACTGATCGATCCGTCCACCGCTAAAGAGATTGCCAAATCGCTGGGCATCCGGGTATACACCATCGGCGTTGGCACAGAGGGCACCGCACCCGTGCCGGTGCAAACACCGGGCGGCATCGTGATGCAGCGGGAGCAGGTAAACATCGACGAAAAGTTGCTGACACAGATTGCGCAGGAAACCGGCGGTAAATATTTCCGCGCAAAAGACAACATGGGCCTACAGAATATTTATGCCGAAATAGACAAGCTCGAAAAATCAAGGATCGAGGTTACCGCGCTCCGCCGGTTCAACGAAAAATTTGTTCCTTTTGCCATCGCTGCGGCCTTGCTGCTCGCCCTCGAGATGTTGCTGCGGCTGACCATATTCCGCAAATTCCCCTAAACCACATAGCCGGGTCATAACGGTTCCATACAGGAATGCTTACTTTTGCAGCAATGGAAGCTTTAGTGTATAAATCGACCGGCAGTTGGTATGTGGTGAAAAACGAGGAAGGGAAGATTTTCAACGCGCGGATAAAAGGCGTTTTGAAGATTGATGGTATTACGTCCACCAATCCCATCGCTGTTGGCGACCGGGTGGAAGCAGATATGGAGAACGAAGGCGAAAGCACGCTGACCATTACGTCGATCCATGAACGAAAAAATTACATCGCGCGGGTATCACCCCATAACAAAAATCAGCACCACATCATTGCTTCCAACCTGGACCAATGTATGTTGTTTGCTACATTAAAAGACCCAAAAACATCGCAGGGTTTTATTGATCGCTTCCTGGTTACTTCCGAGGCGTATCATGTGCCCGCGATCATTGTTTTTAATAAGTCGGATCTATATCGGAAAAAGGAAAGTGACAGATTTAATGAGTTGAAGATTATGTACGAATCGATCGGCTACCGCATCGTGTCCATGAGCGTGGAAAAGAACCTGGGGATGGAGGAAGTAAATGAAATATTGAAGGATAAGGTCACGCTGCTGAGTGGTCATTCAGGTGTGGGCAAATCCTCTTTCATCAATAAATTATTCCCGGAGTTGAGTCTTAAAACGCAGGATGTAAGTGGCTGGAGCGGCAAGGGCCTTCACACCACCACGTTTGCTGAAATGTTTGACTTGCCGTTCGGTGGCCAGATCATCGATACGCCAGGAATCCGCGAGCTGGGCCTGGTAGATATCTCCAAACAGGAGCTCAGTCACTTTTACCCCGAGATGCGTGCGCGTATCAACGACTGCCAGTTCAACAACTGCCTGCACGTCAACGAACCGGACTGTGCCGTAAAAGAGGCGGTTATCAATAAGGTCATTTCCGAGGACAGGTATGTGAGTTATCGGAATATTTTGGAGACACTGTAGAAAGCTGTCAGCTGTCAGCTGTCAGCAATCAGCTGGAAAAATAATTGTCAATGCTCTATAATTAACCATCATATTCAACAGTATCATAATGTTTCTACATTGATCATAGGGCATGAATGTTTTCATTGATCATTGAATATTGAGTGTTGAATACTTCCGGGCTGATAGCTGATAGCTGATAGCTGAAAGCCTTCCTCACACCCCCTCCTTAAACCAC
>JBBSSY010000199.1:0-6400 GCA_038241595.1 Chitinophagales bacterium
CGCCATTCCCCCCATGATATCCATGCTTGTCTCTAGGTAAATAGAATTAATCTTACTGATTTTATCCTTACCACCAATGGCGTCAAGGGACTTATTAATGATGTCATCGGCAGTTTGAGCCTGCATGAAGAACCCGCTAATCAATGAAACAGCGAGAAAAAACCCTGATCTAATTAATTTCATGAATTGTTTTTGAATGATATATTACGTGTTGCCTGGCCGGGATCTATAATAACGTATGGGGGAATTTGTTTAAAACATCTTGCTAAATTTTGGCCAGTTCCTTTTAGCCGCTAAAGATATACCTCTTTTTGGCATGATGTCGGCGTCTTGTACATGTAGCATATCAGGGACGCTCAATGGTTCTTTCAGGGCTTAATGGTAGTTTTAACTTCTAAAATAGAGGAATGCAGGAATTATTTGGACAAGTAGTTGACATCATAGGACGACGTATCTATCCCGCGACGATCCAGGTTGAGGGCGGCTTTATTCGGCGGATAGAGCCCGCGACAAGTGTAACGGGGCAGATACCTTCAGTCGGGTATATCCTGCCGGGTTTTATAGACGCGCATGTTCATATTGAAAGTTCCATGCTTATCCCGGCAGAGTTCGCCAGGCTCGCCGTAGTTCATGGCACCGTGGGAACGGTCAGTGACCCCCATGAAATCGCTAATGTTTGTGGCCTGGCCGGGGTCGACTTTATGATTGAAGACGGGCGGAAAGTGCCCTTCAAATTTAATTTTGGGGCGCCAAGTTGTGTGCCGGCAACCATTTTCGAGACGGCCGGTGCTGCATTGCAGGCAACTGATGTGGAGCGCTTGCTTGAACGAAGCGAGGTCAAATACCTGAGTGAAATGATGAATTTTCCGGGTGTACTTAACAACGATGAAGAAGTTTATAAAAAGATAACCGCTGCCCACCGGCTTGGTAAACCGGTGGATGGCCATGCGCCCGGTCTTCGTGGAGCGCAGGCACGCGACTATATTGCAGCCGGCATCAGCACCGATCATGAGTGTTTCACCCGCGAGGAAGCGCTGGAAAAACTGCAGCTCGGCATGAAGATTCTAATCCGGGAAGGGAGTGCCGCCAGGAATTTTGAAGCACTCGCTGACTTGCTCCGCGATTTTCCCGGCATGATGATGTTTTGCAGCGACGACAAACATCCCGACAGCCTGGTGGCCGGCCATATCAACCAGTTGTGTCAACGCGCGATCGCAAAAGGCATCGACGTTTTTAACGTGCTGCAGGCGGCCTGCATAAACCCGGTGCTTCATTACAAGCTGGATATCGGCATGATGCGCCCCGGTGACCCGGCTGATTTTATTGTCGTGGAAGATCTTACGCAGTTCAAAGTACTTCAAACCTATATCGATGGCGTCCTGGTAGCGGAAGGCGGACGATCATTGATTGAAAGCCATATATCCACGAAACCGGTGAACCAATTCAACGTATCGCCGAAAAAGGTGACCGACTTCCGGTTTCCCAGCCCTGGCTGTGGAGAAATCCCGGTTATCGAAGCGTTGCCCGGCGAACTCATCACCAATAAACTGTCCTTTTTGCCAACAATAGTCGATGGCCAGGTAGTCAGCGATACAACGCGCGACCTGTTGAAAATAGCTGTAGTCAATCGCTATCATCCTGCGCCGGTTGCGATGGCCCTGATTCGCAATATCGGACTGAAATCCGGTGCCATAGCCTCTTCTGTGGCACACGACTCACACAACATCGTAGCGGTCGGCGCCGACGACGAAAGCCTCTGCCGTGCAGTAAACGTTGTAATCGAACAGCAGGGCGGCATCAGTTGTGTGCGACCCGTTACAGGCAGCGTCCCAGCTGCTGAACTCGTGCTTGGGCTGCCCGTGGCCGGCCTGATGAGCGCCGAAAACGGCTATACCGTGGCCGATAGGTACACTGCCATCGATGCCATGGCAAAAAACCTGGGATCCGGGCTGGATGCCCCGTTCATGACCTTGTCGTTTATGGCTTTGCTGGTAATACCGCATATCAAATTAAGTGATCTTGGCTTGTTCAACGGTGACACCTTCGATTTCTACTGAACGGCGAAATTTTCCGGGCGGGATATTAACATTTAATAATGACACCCCGGTGACATTTTATCGTCTCATGGATATATTATTTCCTGAACGCCGGCCATCGCCGGCATCATCTTAACAAACAAATTTTGTAACATGAAGTGCAGACATTTTACCCTAATCTTTCTTTCGGTTTTCTTCTGTGCCTTCTCGCTAAAATCGCTGGCTGCAGACTGGCCGAAGAACCTTCGTTCAACAGCGGGCATTCCCATGAAGGTGTATGAACCGCAACCTGAATCAATCAATGGTGGCATTTTAAAAATCAGGGCCGCTGTTTCACTGGTTCAAACCGGGAAATCAGACCCGGTTTTTGGCGTATTATGGGCTGATATCAGTGTTACCGGTAATGGCAATGCCTACAACTGGCAATCAGCCACTGTAACAAATATCAAGTTCCCGGGCGACGTGGACGAATCTACCATGGATGATTTTGCTACAGCCTTTAAAGATGGTGTGTCGAACTGGAATCTTGCTGTTGCGAAAACCGAGATCCAGGCAAAACTTGATCAGAATAAAAAAGAAGCGGCGCTGGCGGAGGGCCTTAATACCAGTCCGCCGGCTATCATCTACAGTCAACAGCCTTCCATGCTAATTTCGATCGACGGCGAACCCCGCTTCGAAAAAAATTCGGACTGGAACGTGGAACAGGTGACAAATACACCATTTACCATTATTAAAACAAGCGACCACCAATATTTTCTATATGGCAACAAACGCTGGTACAGCGCGCGTTCAGTCACTGGCGACTGGAGTTATGTGCGAAACGTTCCAACCGCAATGGCGAACATCGACCGGGACGTGCGTGCGCGTGATACTTCCTCATCGCCATATGGCTCCGAAGATATTGCCAGGATCATAGTGAGCACTTCACCGACAGAACTGATTCAGTCTGACGGGGAAGCCAACTTCAGCCCCATACAGGGCACCAACCTGTTGTATCTCACCAACAGTGCGAACGACATCTTTATGGATGTCAATTCACAACACTACTACGTACTGATCTCTGGCAGGTGGTTCACTTCATCGAACCTGAAAAGCGGCTGGACGTACACTTCGGCCGACAACCTGCCGGGCGACTTTGCCCGGATACCTGCCGGCTCGTCCAAAGACAACGTATTGGCAAATGTTGCCGGCACCAGCGAGGCCAACCAATCGGTGATGGATGCGCAGGTACCTCAGACTGCCAAAGTAGACCGCAAAAATGCAACGGCTAAAATCACGTATGATGGCGAGCCACAATTTGAAGATATCGAAGGCACTAACCTGCGTTATGCCGTGAATTCACCGGGTTCCGTTTTAAATTCCGGTAAAAAATATTACTATGTTGATAATGGGGTATGGTTTGAAGCCAACAGTGCAACTGGACCCTGGTACGCAGCCACCCGACGCCCGGATGAAGTAGAGTATATACCTGCCCGTTACCCGGTGTACAATGTGAAGTATGTGTATATATACGATGTTCAGCCCGACTACATCTATACCGGCTACACACCCGGCTACCTCGGAACCTATATTTACGGACCGACGATTGTTTACGGCACCGGTTTTTATTATAATCCGTGGCGCGGCCGCCATTATTACCCACGTCCGTTGACCTGGGGTTTCAGTATGCGTTACGATCCGTGGATCGGGTGGGGTTTTGGTGTAAATCTTTGGTCTGGCTGGTTTTCGATGAAAGTCGGCAATTACCACCACGGCAATTACTGGGGTGGCTGGTGGGGACCCTCTGCTTATCGTCCGTTTTACAACCGTCCATACGATAATTATTACGGCCGCAACCGGTATGTAAATCACTACTCGTACAACAACTACCGTTCGGTCAATATCTATAACAACCGCCGCAACGTGGTTACTCACGACCGCCCGAGATACAGCAATACCCGCACACCAGGCAATTCGGGGAATTACTCAGGCAATTTTGGTGGAAGACCCGGTCCGGTATACAGTTCCCGCAATGGCGATAGGATTGGCAACCGGCCGCCAACGGCAAATAACAATAATACCGGACGGGGTACAAGAAATTATGAACCCAATAATGTAAGAGGTCGTGAACCGTTTAGTAACCACGTACCAGGAAACGGGAATAACTTGCCTGGCAGCAATACGGAATCCAGGCCTGCCAACCCCCGGGGATATAGGCCAGGAAGAGAAAACACTACAGTAAACCCGGGCGGCAACGGTACTTTGCCGGGCAACCGGGAACCACGTCCGGCCAACTCCGGCAGGAATTTACCGCAGCGTGGGAATAACGATGCTTCTGCTAATCCGGGATTTAACAACCGCAATTTTTCAGGTCCGCGGGAAGCCAGGCCGGCGCAGGCTGACACCCGCGCACCACAGCAACGCGACAATAGCGGGTCTGCAAACCCGGGATTTAACAACCGCAATTTTTCAAGCCCGCGCGAAGCGAGGCCGGCACAGCCTGAGAGCCGGGCACCGCAGCGGCGCGAAAACAGTTTCGGCAACCGCGGGCAGGAAAATCGTAGCAGTGCTCCTTCCCCTTCATCTGGTGGTAGCCAGCGGGAACGGGTGACAATCCCGGGCAACGGCCCTTCAAGACCAACCCGCGAGGCATCTGTACCGAGACAATCAGAACACAGATCTGGCGGCGACGGACAGGGCGCAGAACGTGGCGGTGGAAATGGATCGGGTCGGCGTTCAAGAGGTGAATAATATTGTAGGGTGATTCGATGTCGTTTTGTTAAGAAAAAAAAATATTCAATAATCAGTTCAATGCTCTATAAGAAAATCCAGCTTAACCGTTTGGTCTTCATTGAAAATTGAGCATTGAATTGATTATTGAATATTTTTTAGACCTTTTAATTAAACGATGTTGTTATATAAATCATTTAAACGTTCGTCGCGAAAGCCATGGGCGTTTTTTTTGTAGAGTCGGAAATGCGCTGTCGCGACATTAGAGCAGCTTGTTGCAGTGAACTTTCCAGTAAATTTGAGTGTATTATTACACGTAATTTTTGGATGTTATCATCCTTAACAAAATAGATCTCAACATCATGGCTATGCTATTTACTCCGCTCCAGATAAAAAATATCACCTTTAAGAACCGGATCGTGGTGTCGCCGATGTGCCAGTATTCCAGTACAGATGGATTTGCCAGTGACTGGCACTTCGTACATCTCGGCAGCCGCGCAGTTGGTGGTGCCGCGTTGGTGGTCAGTGAAGCTACTGCGGTGGCTCCGGAAGGCAGGATCTCTCCCGGGGACCTGGGTATCTGGAAAGATGAACACATTACCATGTTGAAGAAAATCACTGGTTTCATCCATGCCCAGGATGCTGTAGCCGGCATTCAGCTGGCGCATGCCGGCAGGAAGGCGAGCCATGCAGCGCCCTGGACGGGCGGTGCATTCCTTCAACCCGAAGAGGGCGGCTGGCAAACGGTGGGCCCGGTGGATGTACCGTTCTCAGACGCAGATAATCCGCCGCTGGCGCTGAGTACAATCGATATAAAGAAAGTGATCGATGATTTTAGAACGGCTACGCGGAGAACCGTTGAAGCGGGCTTTAAAGTCATTGAATTGCATGGGGCACATGGCTACCTCATCAACGAATTTCTGTCACCACTCTCCAACAAAAGGACTGATGACTATGGCGGGTCTTTTGAGAACCGCATCCGCCTGTTGCTGGAAATCATCGCTGCAGTGCAGGAAGAATGGCCGGCAGTAAACCCGTTATTTGTGCGTATTTCGGCCTCCGACTGGACGGTGGGAGGCTGGACGGTAGACGACTCCGTCGCACTGGCCAATGTATTAAAGTATAAAGGCATCGACCTGATGGACTGTTCTTCGGGCGGCGTTGTACCGAATGTAACCATTCCCGCCGCGCCCGGTTACCAGGTTCCGTTTGCCGAGGCTGTCCGCAAGCAAACTGGCATGCCTACGGGTGCCGTAGGTATTATTGTCAACGCCGAACAGGCGGAGAAGATCCTGGCTTCCGGACAGGCCGACCTTATCGTGATGGCAAGGGAACTCCTTCGCGATCCGTATTTCCCGCTGCATGCGGCGAGCGAACTCGGCGCCGACGTTACCTGGCCGGTTCAGTACGAACGGGCGAAAAGAGGGGGGAAATAGAAGTAGATTGGGTATGGGGTATGAGGTATGGGGTATGGGCAGTTCTCACAATTAATATCTTGAGTAAACGCATCGAGTTCAACCACCCCATTTTGCCCTCAGCAAAATCTCCCCTCCTTGAAAAAGGCGCAGAGATTATCAATTATTTTTCTGCGACCAGGAATATTTACTCACGACCCCATACCTTCAATGATGAGAATACGCTGCACGGGTTAAATA
>JBBSSY010000200.1:0-6399 GCA_038241595.1 Chitinophagales bacterium
AGAACTGGAAAAGCCATGGCGATCCTGTTACCGCGCATGCCGACCTGCTCTTCGGCCAATTTATTGTGTTGATCGCCGACGAAACAGCGACCGGTGTCAGCGGCTGCAGCACCGATGGCTCGGTACGCCTCATCAAGGAAATAGAAAAGGTATTCCAGGTAACCCTGTTCGACCGCATGTTGCTGGCGTTTATCGTAAAAAATAAAATTCAGTTGTTGCCACTCTCGCAATTAAAATATGCCGTTGAAAATGGCTTTATCGATGAAGACACGCTCTACTTTAACAACGTGGTGCAAAATAAAACCGAACTCGCCACCAATTGGATGATCCCGGTAAAGGACAGCTGGCTGGCACCGAAACTGGCAAGTTTCAAGGTTGCCCGTTGATTATCCACCTGATTTCAGTTTGATCTTTTCCAACAATTGTTTCCGCTGTATATTGGAGATGGTGCGTTTATTCTTATTCAGGTTGTAACTCAGCGCAACGCGCACATCGCGGGTATTGGAAGTATTGATACTCTGTACCATAAAGTTAGGCCATACGTGTAGGTGTTGTATTGCTGCTGCGCGAAAAGGTCGATCAGGTTGATGCTTACACCACTCTTTTATTAAAGTATTTTGTTTGCACGCCTATATTCTGCGACAGTTCGCCAGGTTGAAATCGTACCCTTCGGCACGCACGTGCAGGCTGTTGATCAGCAGCGGGGCATATCCAATGCCTGAAAAAACGAAGGCGGTAATAACCAAATGGCATTCTTTCCAGATCAAAGCCCCCGTTTTTATCGGACATGGTCGTTTGGACCGACGCCGAATCCAGGAAATGGACCGCAGTGATGGTGATACCCGGAATCGCATTATGAGTGGCTCCATCGAGTACATTACCGATGATCAAACCAACGGCGGCTTTCGATTGCGACTTTGCCAGAAGTGAAAAAGCCAGGCTAATGAACAATAAGTACAGGCGGGGTTGTGTCATTTCACAAATATAATCCTGCAACGTTGTGTCTGAACCCATGGCGGTAACATTCCTCTAAACGTTGTTAATCATATTGATTGGTGTCGGGACGACGACAATGACAACTTGTCATTCTAACGCAAATTACTATATTTGCCCACCCAAATTGTTGTTTGATGTCCGAACTAATGGTACATACGGTTCATGATGAATCCAGGCAGGGTGAAGCCTATGCCTTGGACGTAAATGAATCTATTTTTATAAAGCGGTTTTACATCGAAAGTTATGGTTGTGCCATGAACTTTGCCGACAGCGAAGTGGTCGCTTCTATTTTGACCAGTAACGGTTTCGGTGCCACGCGAACAGTGGAAGATGCGGACCTCATCTTTTTAAATACCTGTTCCATCCGCGAGAAGGCAGAACAAACTGTACGCAAACGCCTGACTGAGTTCAGGAAACTAAAAAGGTCGAATCCCGGCCTGCTGGTCGGCGTATTGGGCTGTATGGCGGAAAGATTGAAATCAAAATTTTTAGAAGAAGAAAAGCTTGTCGACCTGGTGGTAGGGCCGGATGCCTACCGCACCCTGCCCGACCTCATTCAGGAAGCCGAAACCGGCCAGAAGGGCGTTAATGTGCTGTTGAGCCGCGATGAAACTTACGCGGACATCTCCCCCGTTCGTCTCAATTCAAATGGCGTTAATGCCTTTGTGAGCATTATGCGCGGTTGTAATAATATGTGTTCATTTTGCGTAGTGCCATTTACCCGCGGCCGGGAAAGAAGTCGCGATGCAAGGTCAATCATCGACGAATGCACCGACCTTTTTGACCGCGGATACCGTGAAGTGACGTTACTGGGACAGAATGTAGACAGCTATTACTGGCCCGACCCTGTCCGGGAGCTCACCGTGACGTTTGCCATGCTCCTGCAGAAAGTGGCCGACATCTCTCCCCTGCTCCGTGTACGTTTTTCTACCTCTCATCCCAAAGACATTACCGACGAAGTGCTCTTTACGATTTCACGAAATGCAAACGTCTGCAATTATATCCACCTGCCTGTTCAAAGCGGCAGTACCAGGATGCTCCAGCTGATGAACCGAACCTATACGCGGGAATGGTATATGGCTAAACTGAACCGGATCAAAGAAATATTGCCAGATTGCGGCCTGTCCACAGATATAATTACCGGTTTCTGCACGGAAACCGAAGAAGATCACGAGGACACGATGAGCCTGATGAGATATGCCAAATATGACCTGGCTTACATGTATTTCTATAGCGAAAGACCGGGCACACTGGCCGCACGCCGGTTTAAAGATGACATCCCGGAGGAGATAAAGAAGAGACGGTTACAGGAAGTGGTGGCGCTGCACCGGGTGCAGGCACTCGAGAGCATGCAGAAAGATCTCGGTAAAACATACCGCGTGTTGATCGAAGCGGATTCTAAAAAAAGCGACCTGGCCTGGGCGGGAAGAAACGACCAGAACAAACTGATCGTATTTCCAAAGAAACAGCATGCCCTTAAAAAAGGGGATTACGTGGATGTCGTCATCCGCGAGTGTACCTCGGCAACCCTTATCGGAGAGGTGACCGGGTTGATTTAGCAAAGATCGTGTTTGTCGAAGCGGGCAATGTCCCATAGACAGGTGTAAAAATGAATTAATGGAATTACAAAGTATAAAAAACCGGTTTGGCATCATTGGTAACTCTGCCAGCCTGAACCACGCGATCAATACTGCCGTGCAGGTGGCCAATACCGATCTTTCGGTACTTATTAATGGGGAGAGTGGTGTGGGTAAAGAATCTTTCTCGCAGATCATTCATACCCTTAGCGGCCGGAAACACAACCCGTTTATTGCCGTAAACTGCGGCGCTATTCCCGAAGGCACCATCGATTCAGAACTTTTCGGTCATGAAAAGGGCTCATTTACCGGGGCTTTGGATGCCCGTAAAGGATATTTCGAAACGGTAAACGGCGGTACCATCTTCCTGGATGAAATCGGCGAAATGCCAGTAGGCACCCAGGCAAGGCTGCTTCGCATGCTCGAAACCGGTGAATACATCCGCGTGGGCTCGAGCAAGGTGCAAAAAACCGATGTCCGCGTGATCGCCGCGACGAATAAAGAGTTGCTGGAATATACGCAGAACGGCAAATTCAGGGAAGACCTGTATTACCGGTTGAGCACGGTGCCAATCCGGGTACCACCATTGCGCGACCGCAGGGAGGACATTCCGCTGCTGTTCCGTAAATTTTGCGTGGATTTCGCCGAACGGTATAAATCAGCGCCGGTGCAACTGGACGACGAAGCCAGGAATATGCTGATCAGCTACTCCTGGCCCGGCAATGTACGGGAACTTAAAAATATTGCCGAGCAGGTGTCTGTTTTGTCAGAAGACAAGTACCTCACCGGCAGCGATTTCAGCCGTTTTATTCCCGATCACTCGAGCAACCGCTTGCCCGTGCTCGCGTCGAAAACTAGCCATGCCGGTTCAGACTTTTCCAACGAGCGCGACCTACTCTACAAACTTTTCTTCGACATGAAAAAGGACGTCACCGAACTCAAAAAGATGTTCGTCGACATCCTCAAAAACCCGACAAACGCGAACGCCGCTGCCGTGTATGCGCAGGAAAATATCGGCAGGGAATATCCCGTACTCAATGACCTGCACGCCAGCCAGCCGCCAGCCACTATCGTGCAGAACTCGCACCCCATGCTCATCAAACACGACGATATCCACGCCCATGAAGACGTAGAAGAGTCGCTGAATATCATGGACAAGGAAAAAGAGCTGATTATCAAAGCACTGAAAAAACATAAGGGAAAACGAAAGGATGCCTCCATGGACCTGGGCATCAGCGAACGCACTTTGTACCGCAAACTGAAAGAATATGATATTGACGAATAAATACTCATTTAATCGCGAGTGCCCGGCAGGCTTTTTACCCGCGTATCATATTGTTAAATTGCAATACCGCCTGCTGCGTCCCATGATTAATCGGTACATTTAGTCTCCATTTTTATCAATGTTCAGTGGCTTGTAAACCGGCTCATATAATGAAAATAAAATATGTTTGGCAGTATTTTATACTGGCAGCACTGCTGGGATTAAGCATCAGTGGCTGTAAAATATATCGCTTCCGGGATGTAAATATCGACCCCGATATCAAAACAGTCAAGGTTAATTATATTGTAAACAAAGCCCGCTATAAAAATCCGCAGTTAAGCCCGCAGTTGTCTGAGAAGCTCCGCCAAAAAATCAATAACCAGACAAGTCTTACACAGGTGCAGGGCGATGATGCCAATATCGAGATCAGTGGATTTGTTTCTGATTACAGTGTTACCACATCCGGCGTCAGCAACCAACAGGCGGCGAGTAACCGGCTCAACGTATCGGTACATATCCAGTATAAAAACCGCCTCGACGAAAAAAAGAGCCGCGAAGAAGTTGTTTCAAGGAACTTTGATTTTTCCTCCTCTTTGAGTCTCGACCAGGCAGAACAGCAGCTGAATTCCACCATCATTCAGAATATGACGGATGAGATTTTTAACCGGATTTTTTCTAACTGGTAAACCGCGCATACCTTTTGCCGGTACTTTTTACAATGAAACAAATTCTTCACCATCTTTTTGAAAAAAATACGCTCCAGGATGTCCAGGTAGATAACCTGCAGCAACTGGCTAAAGAATTTCCTTATTACTCCGCCGCCCAGTTCCTGCTTGCAAAGAAATTCCAGGAAACCAACAACGAAGGCTTCGACCATCAGTTTCAAAAAGCGGCTTTATATTTTCACAACCCCTTGTGGCTGCACTACCAGTTACCAACCCGGCCGGTTAAAGCAGCGTATGTTGCTCACCCGGTGCGCGATCATGAACCTGTTATAGAAAAACAACCGGACGCAGCTGAATTTTCTACCGGCCACGATATGATCGAAGACATGGTATTGAACCAGGAAGCTTTTACAGGCACTGCGTCAGATCTTGTTGACAGGCAGGCGGAAGCTTTCACGGTAAAGGCCGCAGTTGCAGAGCCGGAAATAGCCGCGGACCGCCAAACGGTACAACGCGAAGAACCTTTTACCTTCCAGGCATATCATACCGTGGATTATTTTGCCTCCCAGGGAATCAAGCTGAGCCTTGATGCGGTTAGTGGCGATAAACTGGGCAAACAACTCAAAAGTTTTACGGAATGGCTCAAAACCATGCGCCGCCTGCCGGAAGCAGCTGTAGAAGAAGCCATGGACAAAATCAATGACACCGAGATCGTAAAACATGCCGCGCACTCGCTGGAAGAGAATGAAGTTGTAACCGAAGCCATGGCAGAAGTGTTGGTAAAACAAGGTAAAACCGACAAAGCGGCCGACTTGTATCGCAAATTAAGTTTGATTAATCCACAGAAAAGCGCGTATTTTGCCGCTCAGATTGAAGATTTAAAACATCATTAACATGGCGATCTTTTTTATAATTATTATTATTTTGGCCTGTGTGGTACTGGGTTTCATCGTTCTTGTCCAAAACCCCAAAGGTGGTGGCCTGGCTGCAAATATAGGGGGCATGGGTAACCAGTTCATGGGAGTTAAACAAACGAATGATGTGCTGGAAAAAGGCACCTGGATCTTCGCCGGCATCGTGGCGCTGCTTTGTTTATTTTCGGCTTTTTTTATTCCTAATACCAACGGTGGACGTGAAAACCTGCTCGATAAGTTGAACACCAAACCAACAACGACAAATAGTGCTCCTGTTACGGCACCCGCGCCTGCCCCCGTTACTGTGCCTGCACCAGCTGCTCCTGCTAAATAATTATCAATTGATATAATTAACGGCCCTGTCTTAACCAAGACGGGGTTTTTTGTTACATTCAATAAAAATTGAGTAGCGTATGAAAAAGAAGATCGCACTGATATTCTTGTTGGTGTTTGCAGTTATCGGGGGCATCATGGCATGGGTGTTTTTCGGACCGGCGACGGGGTTCACGGGAAAGACAAAATTCCTCTACATCCCCTCAAAAAATGCGACGAAGGAACGGGTAGTCGAACTGGTTGACCGTGATTCGATCGTACAATATAACACACCGTTCAGCTGGCTGGCGTCGCAGATGAATTACTGGAGCCGCATTAAACCGGGCAAATACAAGATCGAGTCGGGTAGCAGTATTTTCAATACAGTCCGAATATTGAGAAATGGTAAACAGTCACCCGTTAACCTTGTGATTACAAAACTTCGCACAAAAGAAGACCTGGCCTCGCTGGCTGGCAGCCGTTTCGAATGTGATTCCCTCGAAATAATCAGCTTTTTGACGAATAACGACACGCTGCGAAAATACCAGCTGGATTCCAACATCGTAATGACTGTCGTTTTTCCCAATACGTACACGTATTTCTGGAACACGACGCCTGGCAGCATTTTCAACAAATTGCTAAAAGAATATAACACATTCTGGACGGAAGAC
>JBBSSY010000201.1:0-6397 GCA_038241595.1 Chitinophagales bacterium
CAGGCAAAGGCCGATTTGTTTGTATCAATTCATGTCAACCAAAAATCCTCCGCATTACAACCGGCAGGTGCAAATGGTTTCGATATTTATGTTTCACAGATGAACAAGGAATTTAACAAGAGCCGTTTGTTGGGATCCGCCGTATCAGGCTCGATGAAAAAAAACTCCCCGATGTCGGATGAATTGCGGGAAAGCAATTCAATATGGGTGTTAAAAAGCACAGCTGTTCCCGCCATTTTGATTGAGTGTGGTTACATGGATGACGAAAAAGACCTCACTTTCATTATCGATGAAAAAAATCAATTGATAATCGCCGATAATATATTACAGGGTATTGCAAACTACGCTGCCAGCGTATCACCCAAAGCAACCGTCGGCGACATTGAAAACAACCCAAAACAAGTGCAACAAACGGTTCGTGAATCGGGCTACCTGGGCGGACCGGAGGCATGGTTGAAATACCTGAACAGCAATTTTAAATATCCGGCAGAGGCCATCAAAAAACAGATCGATGGCACGGTGGTGGTCGAGTTTTTAATTGATGCATCGGGAAAGGTCAGCAAAATAGAAGCCATTACAGGCCCGGTGTCTGGCGGTTTAAAGGAAGAAGCGATTCGGATGATCAGGGAAAGCGGCGACTGGTTACCGGCAATGGAAAACAACCAAAAAGTTGCCTCGGTGAAGGAACAGCCCATTACTTTTAGACTGAAATAGCAATCAGCGATCAGTAGTCAGGAGGAAAAAGGTATCATCGCTTTCGACAGCACACTTAACGCTATAATATTTTGAACTTCTCACGCATGATGGCAAAAGCGCCATCATATTGTTTGGCGACCCGATCCAGCGACTTGCGGATATTTTCACCAGCGGCCCGGTAGTTTTTTGCTATATCCATCAACCGGTCAGAAATTTGCTGGCCGGTTGTGTCATTTATTTCAAAGGTCCAGTCCCCCAGGCCAAGGTCGTAGTACATTTGTCCCTTGATGGTGTCTTCCGGCTGGCGGAGGTAAAAGGCCGGTGTACCGTTTGCGGCGGCAATAATCGGCGAATGGCATTCATAACTGAGAACAGTATGCGCATGAGCATATAGCGAAGCCGCTTCATCAGGCAGCCAGTAGGCATGTTTAACAACGAAAGGTTTGACATCTCCCGGCAGGGGATCGATCAGCAACTCGTCCATGATGTCCACCTCATACGTCATCTCCGGGCAAATGACAATTTTGTTGCCCGTTTTACGAACCCAGGTTACCATCGCCTCGCGCACCTTGGCATGATCCAGTTCCTTAAACTTGTTGTTGAGCGTATCAACCGCTTTAATATTTTCGGCGCTCCAGCCCGCATTGTCCGGCCTGATCTTATAATATGGGGTCATGCGAAGGCGGGGAATCACACAGATGAATTTTTTATGGTCCAGCTTATTGGCCGTCATAAAAGCCGCTGCTTTCTGCGGATCGCGGATGTCAAGATCGAAAGTGGCATCCGGTGCGAAGGCGATGTGATCACCAGCCAGGCCGGCCTGCTGCAATATGGCAATGGATGCCGTCTCACGGGTAAATATAAACGACGCAGGGAGGAGGATCTCCTTCAACGAATTATTTACCTCCTGGATGGTGACACCGAAGAGACCAAACGGCTTATTCGTCTGCAGGTGCCAGGATTTCAGGTAGTCGGCCGCCACCACGGAGGGACCGGAACCGTGGATGAAGAAATCGGCGGTCTGAAATGCCTTTTTTACTTCATCGGTATCAGGAATAAAGTCCGTACCTACTTTACCATTGATAATTTGCAGGGAGGGATAATACTTATGCAACATATCCTCTACCAGCTGGCTGCGACTCCGTTTCCAAAGTATGACGGTTGCCTTGGGGAGATGTTTTCTCATCAGCCCAATCAGGCCCGGCGTATGAGCGATGTCACCTATGTTTACGTCCTGCCAGCCCGATACGATCAGGATCACTGGGTTAGATTTGGCAGTGGCGCGTAGAATCGCAGGTATAAGGATGGCCGCAGCAGACAACAGGCTGGCATTCTTCAGGAAAGTGCTTCGTTTCACGGCTTCAGGTCTACTTTTTTGCCGGTTTTTACGGCCAGGTATATGGCGTCTATGATTTTAAGGTCCTTTACGGCTTCGAGGCCATCAACTGGCACGATCGGCTGCTTGCCAGACAGGAGAATGTCGGAAAATTCTTCCATCTGCACCGTCTGGTGCGTGACATGCGGCGCGGTTAGTACGCCTTTATTGGTGCGACCCTGGATCGGTCCGTAGCCGGTGGAAGGCTGCAACTCGGCAAAACCTTTGTCACCATCCAGGAAAAACCGGTCGAGGTTATTCATGTTGTATGTTGATAAACAGGAAGCAACGGCACCGCTCGGAAAACCAAACTGGAACTGGATGGTTTCATCTACGCCTTTTTTAAACTTCACCGGGTCGGTTTTTGTCTCCTGCGCTGTTACCCAGATCGGCTCTTCACCCACCATATAACGGGCACCATTAATTGCATAAATACCGATGTCCATCATCGCTCCACCGCCAGCAAGTTTAGGGTTTAACCGCCACTGCGTAGGGTCGCCGATCTTAAAACCACAGAGTCCCTGGAAGAACATGATCTTGCCCAGCTCGCCATCTTTGCGCATGCGGATAATTTCAAGCGTCTTGGGCTCAAAGTGCATGCGGTAGCCCACCAACAGTTTCACGCCGGCTTTCTTACAGGCGTCCACCATCTCCTGCCCTTCTTTGGCATTGAGTGCCATGGGTTTTTCACTGATCGCATGTTTGCCCGCTTTAGCTACACGGATCACCTGGTCATGGTGCAGCGCATTTGGCGTAATTACATACACCGCGTCGATGTCCGGGTTGTCTTTGATACGGTCGAAGGTTTCGTAGTTATAACAATTTTTTTCGGGGATATTATATTTTTCCTGCCAGTCTTTCAATTTGGCAGGGGTTCCGCTGATCGCGCCAACGAGTTTGGCTTTCTTGCAATCCTTCATGGCATCCGCCACGCGTGTGCCATAGCTACCGAGGCCGAGGATCGCCACGCGTAGAACGGGTCCCTGGTAGTTTTCTGTTTCGAGATTTGCCGGCAACGCGGAGGCATTCCTGGGCAAAAGGGCGACAGCAATGGTTGAGGCGGCAAACTTTTGTAAAAAACTGCGACGTGAATTCATAACAGATGGCTTTTTTATAAATGTAAAGCAATTACGAAAGAGAACAATATTGCAGGCGATAAAAGTATTTATCTTTAATGGCTGACAACCCGATCCGTTCACGATATCCGTAAGACGGCAAATAAAATATATAATTATGGGTAAGGCTATATCTTCCTCCATCCGCGTTATCATCACTGGTGCCACCGGCATGGTGGGCGAGGGCGTTTTACACCAGTCATTGCTCAACCCGCGCGTGGAAAAAGTGTTGGTGATCAACCGTAAACCGGGCGGAGTATCTCATCCTAAACTTACCGAGGTTATTCATGAGGATTTTTATAACCTGGCACCGATCGAAAGAAGTCTCTCTGGCTACAACGCCTGTTTTTTCTGTCTTGGCGTAACCTCCATCGGAAAGAAAGAGCCGGAATATTTCCGGCTTACCTATACCCTGACCATGCACGTTGCCGAAACCTTGAGCCGCTTAAATACCGGCATGACGTTTTGTTATATATCAGGTGCCGGAACGGATTCATCTGAAAAAGGCAGACAAATGTGGGCCCGCGTAAAAGGCAAAACAGAAAACGACCTGAGGAAATTACCCTTTAAAAAAACATATGCGTTCCGGCCCGGATTTATACAGCCTATTCCCGGGCTTAAAAATACGCAACCGTATTACCGTTACCTTGGCTGGCTGTTCCCGATTGGCAAAGCCCTGTACCGCAAGGGATTTTGTACACTGGAAGAACTTGGCAATGCCATGATAAATGCGGTACTCTCCGGTTATGAAAACCCGGTAGTGGAAGGAAAGGACATCCCGGCATTGAGCAAGCGAGGATAATAGCAGCTACTGATGATTATTTACAGTTTCTCATTCACCCAGCCGATGGTGCTGTCCCCCTTCACGTACAACTGATTGCGGAAATGGCCCAACAGTTTCATTTGTAAACCGCTTTCGAGCTTCGTCTTTGGAACCCCCGTCGTGTCAGGCCTGTCGAACAATACACTGGCACGCGGCAGCGTCAACAGCCGGATCGGGCTAAGTTCGGAAGCCAGGCTTGAAGGGATATAACCCTGCGAATTATCCGGCATCCTTACACGGTACCAGGAACCGGTGGCAGCATATACATCCGCCACAGTATTTCGCGTATGGATCACCGGGAGTGCATTATTTTTATCGGGGGTTGAAAACAACGGACTTGATTTACTGAAACGGACCGTGGTGCCTAGCCGTGTCAAAGACCCCGTTACTGCAGCCGGCTCAGGCCGGTTTTGAGCCACGTATGGCAGCGGATCCACGGCACCACCGGGTGCATAAATGCCAAAATGCAGGTGAGTCGGTGTGTTTTTCGCATTTCCCGTATTGCCCATCAAACCGAGCGTATCACCCATGCGTACACGCTGACCCTGCTGCACCGTCTGCGAATCGAGGTGCGCATAATACAATACATAATTTTTACCTGAAGGCCGCATAAAAACCACTTTGCCGCCGAGTCGGTTGAGCGTGACAGATGTCACCTCACCATCCGCGGCCGCAATCACCGGCGTTCTGAAACGGCCGAATATATCGAGGCCTTCATGGCTCCTGGCTCCGGCATCGCGTTGCGCACCCCAAAAACTGCCAATCTTTGGCTGATATTGCACCGACACCGGGAAACTCAGGCTGGGAGCCGTTTTAATCGTAATTGTAAAATCAACCGTCGTCAGCAACTCCGGCTGCAGCCGAAGCAGAAATACCCCGTCGTCCTTAACGGTATGGGTGATTCCTGGGCCAGAGGTATCCATAGAGGCAAGCAATTTCGGAGTGTTATCACCTGACATCTCCCAGAGATCTATGAAGACGAGGTAACGCCTTGTGGCATTTTTTGTAAAAACGACTTCGATATTTTCGCCACGCCTCGCCGTAAAACGGTATCCTTGCGCTGCCGGCAGATCCGCGCCAAAATAACCTGTTTCTTTATAGGGCAACGTCACCTGCACCGGTTGCTGCAACGCTTCGGCAGCCGCCGTAATCCACGCTTTGCCCAATGCGGTTTCATCGAGTTTCGCAGCTGTCAGGCGGCCGGAGTAAACGTCATGGGGCGATTTTGAAGAAAATATTGTATGGGTAGCATTACATCCAGCCAACAACAATATCATAGAAAGGCAACCTGTTAATCGGATTATTTTCATGCTAACGATTCTTTTGAGCGGGTGATGACAGCTGAAATCATTTAACATTGTATCAGCTATCAATATCCATTATGTGGTGTAAAAAGAATTTGTCAATATTAGGCACGCTGTTACTGGTCTTGCCGATTTTTATTAAGGCACAACCCAGCTCTGGCCCGGCTTTCAACATCGTTCCACTAGGCGTAAAAGGCGGGCTCGACGAAAGTAACCTGTCTGCCTATATGATTGCGCCCGCGGGAACCAATACGTATATCTGTGCAGATGCCGGTACAATCGGGTATGGAATAGAACAAGCGATCCGCCGCAAAAGTTTCCGGGGTGCACCTGCAAAGGTGTTAAAAGAATACATCAAAGGTTACCTCGTTTCACATGCGCACCTGGATCATGTGGCCGGACTGGTGTTGAATTCCCCCGAGGATACCGCGAAAAATATTTACGCGTTTCCCTATGTTATCAATACACTAAAAGAAAAATATTTCACCTGGGAGAGCTGGGCAAATTTTGCCAACGAAGGTGAAAAACCGATCCTAAACAAATACAAATACATAACCCTTTCCGAGGGAACCGAGATCAGCCTGGATAACACAGGCATGTCCATGAAACCGTTTGTTTTGAGCCATTCATACCCTTATGAAAGTGCTGCTTTTCTAATACGCAACAAGGAGCATTATTTACTGTACCTGGGCGATACCGGTGCTGATGCTGTTGAACATTCACAGAAAATGTTGACGCTCTGGCAGGCGGTCGCCCCATTGATCAGGAGCAATCAACTGCGGGCCATATTTATCGAAGTCTCTTTTCCGAATGACCAGCCCGACAAACAACTCTTTGGACATTTGACCCCACACTGGCTGATGCAGGAGATGGACGTATTGCAGAATTTATGTGGCGCCGGGCCGCTTAAAAACGTGAATATCGTCATCACCCATATAAAACCACCGGTTTGGAAGGCTAAACTTATTCGCACTGAATTGCAGGCGGCAAACAAACTGGGTTTAAACCTGGTGTTCCCGGTCCAGGGAAAGAAAATGTTTTTCTAAAACCTCAGAAACAAGCTCTTGCCTATGAATCGTTTCCC
>JBBSSY010000202.1:0-6389 GCA_038241595.1 Chitinophagales bacterium
GGAAACAAAAGATTAAAAAAGGGTGCGCAATGGTTTTTTTTTGCATCATGGATAGGGCTGATTTTGTGATGGGAATTGATCCCCGATGTTCGCTAGAAGCCGGCGTTTTGGATAAGCACCGATTTCCCGGCTGTTTTGCCCGACAAATCTGTCTGGAGCTGCGGGATCGGCCAAACTTCGTTTTTGCCTTTGGTAAAATTACGGTTTGTCAATGGCGGCATGATGGTTCCCTCTACCGCCAGGTAAGCGTTTAATACGTCGGATGCGATGCCCCAGCGTACAAGGTCGAAGAAACGATTGCCTTCCATACCGAATTCCAGCCGGTGTTCCATCCGGATGGCCTTGCGCGCATATTCTTTTGTGGCGAAATCGGCAGCGTAGGGCTGTACGAGGTAATTTGCTGCCGGGGTTCCGTTGTCAAATTTAACCACGTTTGATTTCCTGGCGCGGTTGCGGATTTCATTGACCAGCGTTGTTGCGTTATGCAACGTTCCTACCTCCGCCTCGCATTCGGCCAGCCAGAGTACCACGTGCCCGAGTTTGAATTTCCGGTAATTGTTGGCATTCACGCCGTTCATCCAGCCGGTAGAGGTGGCAAAACTTTTTTCGGATTTGAGGAACATATTCTTCTTGTAGTTATATGGTCCATAATTAAGGTAATCCACCACCCAGCTGTCACCGGCGTGGATGCCCCAGTCGAGGTACGGGATACCCGGGCGGCCAACGGTCCAGTCTAAACGCGGGTCTACCGGTTTCGTATAGGGTACGGAAGTGCCCGTCTTTGAATACGGCAGAATATCATCTGCGGAATACGTATCATCCAAAAGCGGGAGCCCGTCGGCGCCCACCCGGAAGGCACTCACAAAGTTGTGCGATGCCTGGTAGAAAGCGCCTTGTATGCCCAGCCCGGCAGTGCCGTGCGGGAAGGCCAGGCCATCGCCCCAGCCTGCATTCGGCGAGCCTGTGGCGCCGTCGTTGACAGCATATTCGATCTCCCAGATGGATTCTGCATTGTTGTTGTAAGCAATGCCAAAATTCTGTTCGTACGATGGCATCAGGCGGAAGCCGCCGTTGGTGTACACATCGCGGAATAACGGCATCGCTTCAGCAAACTTCTGCTGGAACAGGTAAATGCGGCCCAGGTACGTTTTCGCGGCCCATTTGGTAACACGTCCTTTGTCGGTCCAGCTGTTGGGCAGGTTTTCCACGGCGTATTTCATATCCGCTTCCATTTCGGGCCACACCGTGTGGCTATTCGGCACCACGGCCGGGTCGACAGTTGTTTCATCGATGTAGGGCACTTTGCCATGCACGGTGGTCAGTTCGAAATAAAAGTGTGCCCGCAGAAAACGCGCCTGCGCCGTAGCCGTTTTCTTTTCCGTATCCGTCATGTCGGTTGCCTGCGGGATGATCTTCAATACATCGTTTGCACGCAACATGGCTTCATAATAAGTACTCCAGTGATTGGCCACATACGAATTCGACGCATCCGAGTTATAATATTCTACGGGATTGATGCCAGACTGGTCACCAACGGAAGCACCTTTATAGGCATCGTCGCTGGCGATGCTTCCCCATACCCAGTTAGAGACGGAACTTGCCCACGCCAGCCCGACGTTTGAATTAACCGCGCCGTCTACGCAGGCGTACGTTCCTATCAGTAACTTTTCAACGCCGGCTTTATTCTTAAAGAGGTCGACGTTTGCTTCCCCTTTCGGTTTGATGTCAAATGCACTTTTTGAACAGGAATAAAATGATCCCAGCAGGCCGATAATACCAATGAGTAAGAATGTCTTTTTCATAAAAATATGTTTGATTATTTTATAAATTCAGATCGATGCCAAACATGACCGTCTGTGGTGTCGGATAGATGCCAGCGTCAACGCCGAGTGTCAGGTTGTTGATCTGCCGCACCTCCGGATCGAGCCCGGAATATTTCGTGATCGTAAATAAATTGGTGGCTTGCGCATAGATACGCAGACCGCCGATCTTTACTCTCGACAGCATGGCTGATGGAATTGTGTAACCTATCACGAGGCTTTTCATCCTGAAATACGCACCATCTTCCACGAAGAAACTCGACGGCAGATGCAGCTCCGTATTGTTCCGTGTCTGCATGGGATATGTGATCGTGGCTCCGCTGGCGGCGCGATCCTTGGTCCATGATTCGTACAGCTGGTCCCTGGTGGATATCCCGGCAAAGCCATCCCATTTCAGGAAATTAATCAGCTGGTTTCCATGTACGCCCTGGAAAAACATCGCCAGGTCCCAGTTTTTGTATGAGAAATCCATATTAAGGCCGTAGGTTAAATCGGGGTGTGGATTGCCAATGATGGTACGGTCGAGCGAATTGATAATCTTGTCGCCGTTCACATCTTTAAACATGAACATGCCGGGCCGGCTGTAATTGTCTTTGCCGGTATTATCCGGGTTGTATTTTGCGTGGTCGTCGATCTCTTTTTGCGTGTTAAAAATGCCCTCAACCTGGTAGCCGTAAAATGACGAAACGGGAACACCGGCTTTCGAGATAGAATAAACGCTGTTGCGTAGCGTGGTACCATAACGTACTTCATCCGGGTTGCCGTTCAGTTTTACCACCTTGTTGTTGTAGTGGGAAAAATTGGCCTGGATATTATATTTAAAATTCCCACCGGGGTTGCCGTGGTACGTGAGTGCGAGGTCGAACCCTTTGTTCAGCATTTCCCCCACGTTCACCGAGGGCAACACAGCGAGACCTGCGGCTGTGGCTGGCCGTGAGTCGGGGTAGAGCATATCCGTTGTGCGGCGGTTAAAGACATCAAAATTGAATCCCAGTTTATTTTGAAACAATACCGCGTCTATGCCGAAATCGGTTGTCGTGCTGGTTTCCCAGAGGGCGTCGGGGTTACCGAATTTATACAGGTGAAAGCCAGCCTGGGACGTAGAACTGCCGGTACCCGCCATGTTGTAATACGATTCAAACATATTGGAACGGTAGGAACTGTAGGTGTTGTAGTTTCCCACGTTGTCGTTGCCGTTCTGTCCATATCCTACGCGGAGTTTGAGGTCGTTGATCCAGGTGGCGCCGCTCATAAAGGCTTCTTTCGACACCCTCCACCCGGCAGACAGCGCCGGGAACGTACCCCAGCGGTTGGCTTCAGAGAAACGGGAAGACCCATCGCGCCGTACCACGCCTTCGAGCAGGTATTTGCCCTTGAAGTCATAGTTCAGGCGGCTGAAATAAGACAGCGTATACCACTGGTCGAAATTACCGCCGCTGGTCTGGTCCTTTTCGCCGGAATTGAGTACCATAAAATCCACATCGGTAAATGCATAGGTAGAACGGCCAGCGGTGAGTACCTCGTACCTGTTATTAACGACAGAAGAGCCGACCAAGACATTGAGGTGGTGCTTCTCACCGAACGTTTTGCTGTAATTGAGCGTGTTGTCCCAGTTGTATTGAAGTCCGCCGTTGTAACTTTCGTTGAGCAGGTCAGAGGCCGCGGCATCGGAAGATTCGTACATGATGAGGTTGCGGTCCTTATTGCGCGCCGAAGTATAATCTATTCCTAAGATCGACCGGAAGGTAAAGTCTTTCGCGATGGTTGCCTGTGCATAGGTGTTTGCAACAATGCGCATATTCCGGGTATAATCATCCTTGTTGCGGTACAGCAAAGCGAGCGGGTTCCAGCTACCTGCCCAGTTGCCTTTGATGTCGTAGATGGGCATGCTGGTACTGGTGCGTGCGGCGAGGGCCACCGAGTTCAGGTCATTGTTATTGGCGAGGCCGTTGCGATCTGTATAGGCTGCCGACAGGCTCTCGCCGATCTTGAGCCAGTCGGTAACGGCGACGTTTGCATTGGAGCGCAGTGAATATCGTTTGAAGCCGGTGTAATTGACCGTACCGTTCTGCGACATGTAACCGGCAGAGATGGCGTAATCGCTTTTTTCCGTACCGCCGCTGATGGACAGATTGTACTCCTGCAGTAACGGGTTCGGATGCTCGATCGCCTTGTACCAGTCGGTGCCTTCTTTGTTTGTTTTAATGATGCCGAAATATGGCCTGGGCCATTTGTACAGGCTTTCATCTACTTCACCCACCATCTTGCCAACCGGCAAGATATAGTCTGGTATGCGTGGTGTGGCGCCATAACCATAGGTCGGGTTGCCCCAGCCGATATCGCCCATTTTGAGCCCGTCATTTTTATACTGCAGCCAGCCCAGCTCACCACTTTCCTGCGGACTAAGTACCGCCATTTCATTTTGATTTCTCTGCAAGCCAACGCGCGTGCTGAAGGCCAGCCGCGCCTTACCAGGTGTACCCCGTTTGGTGGTAACCAGGATAACGCCGTTAGATGCCCTCGATCCGTAGATGGCGGCCGAAGAAGCATCCTTCAATACCGTCATCGATTCGATGTCGTTTGGATTGATGCCGTTCAGGTTGGTGGTGGGCACCCCGTCGATTACATAGAGCGGATCGCTGTTGTTGATGGAACCGAAGCCGCGGATGATCACCGAGGGTGTACCACCGGGCGAGTTGTCACCTGTTACGGTAACACCCGGAACACGGCCCTGCAGGCGCGAGGCCACGTTGGCATCGGGCATCGTTTTGATATCGCTGGCGTTGATGGTAGCGACCGAACCCGTTACATTTAGTCTTTTTTGAGTGCCGTACCCGACAACGACCATCTGGTTGAGTAATTCGGAAGATGCGACAAGCCTTACGGCAATGGAGCTTTGCCCTTTAACGGCCACCTCCTGGTCCGCGAAACCCACATTGCTGATGACAAGCGTGGCTGCGGCCGGTGCCGAAATGGTAAATTGCCCGCTCTCGTTAGTCGTGGTGCCGGTAGACGTTCCTTTGATTAAAACGCTTACACCCGATATCGGCGCGCCTTTTTCGTCGCGTACCGCGCCGGTCACCGTTTTCAGCTGCGCCAACAAAATGGAGGGAGGCAGCGTTAGAAAAACAAGTACAACAAAAAGTGTTTTTTTTGAAGTCAGCATCAGGTAGATGTCTTTCATAAACTGTAGATTGGTTTAGAAATTGGATGAGGGGCCGTGCACCGGTATTACAGATCGTAGACAGATGCACGATCAATTTACAAACACGGATTGGAGTAACTGTCCCCTACTGTCTGCACCCTTTTTTTTAAAAACGACTCTTTAAAATATTACCTATCTTCCACCTTATTCCGTGAGACTGATATCACCCATCGTTATATTATCCTTATCTCTTCCCCCTACCCAATGAATACGCCCGTCCGGGCCCTGCCATATTGTTTAATATCCGTCACGTTCTACCTATTAATATTATGGCATGTACAAATATTTACAGCTATATTAAATTCGATGACTATTCTATTACTCCGAAGTACCTGCAGCTAACCAATTCGATTTTGGCTGTCATTGAAAAAGGAAATATTGAAAAGGATTATAACCTACCCTCTATCAATGACCTGAGTTATGAACTTGAGATCAGTCGCAACACGGCGGAGAAGGCATATAATAATTTGAAGAAAACCGGGATTATCAGCTCGGTGCCAGGAAAGGGATATTTTATCAACAAACCCGTGATCAAAAAACCGCTCAGGATATTTTTAATCCTTAATAAATTAAGCGTTCACAAGAAGATCATGTACGACTGTTTTGCGCAGACGCTGGGCAAAAACGCGCTGATCGATTTATTTGTATATAATAACGATTACCCGCTTTTCGAAAAAATGATCCTGGAGCGGATAAAGGACTATTCCTACTATGTAATCTTTCCTCATTTTGCAGCGGGCGGCGAAAATGCCTTCGAGGTCATCAATACGATTCCAAAAGAAAAACTGCTTGTCATGAGCCGGTGTGTAAGTGGCGTTCATGGACATTTTGCAGCAGTCTACGAAGACTTCGAACGCAATATTTACACAACATTTTCAGGAGCGCTCGAACGATTGAGAAAATACCATACGCTCAATATCATTTTCGCCGAGCACACCTATTATCCGTCGCAGATTATGCAGGGCTTTAGGCGTTTTTGCTTCGACTTCGGATTTAATTATGAGGTGACCACCGATCTGCAAAAGATGCGTGCAACCGAGGGAACGGCGTACCTAAGTTTAACAGAAGATGACCTGGTAGCCCTGGTGAAAAAAATACAGGCCGCCGGGTTGGAGGTAGGCAAGCAGGTGGGAGTAATCGCCTACAATGAAACGGCGATGATGCAGATCCTGCTCGGCGGCATTACCACGATCTCGGCAGATTTTGAAATGATGGGCATAAAAGCGGCGCGTATGATTTTGGACAAGTCGACGGAGAAAGTGTCCGTCCCGTTTTACCTGAGGCTACGGGGTTCGTTGTAACGGGAGCGCATTGGAGGCGTCAATTTTGCATGTTCACTTAAAAAAGACTGTATGAAAAACGTA
>JBBSSY010000203.1:0-6371 GCA_038241595.1 Chitinophagales bacterium
AGTTATTGCTAGCCGTGATACGGCGAAGGAAAACGTTATAGCTAACTGGAAAATTTTCCAGGAGGAATCCGATTCTGCCATGGCAGTTATGGAAAATGATATTAGCAGACTTGATGGCAATATAGCCAGGGCTAATAATTTAAGCAAAGCCAAATTTAAAGCTAATTTAGAAAAGACGAAGAAGAGGCTACGGGAATTAAAAGAGAAGTTGAAACAAAGGAATGCTGAATTTGAAACTGAGAGCAATCGATTTGATTCAACAGTAGTATTAAAAGATCAATCCTTTGAGCGGGAGTTCAAACACGATATGAATGAACTTGGCATGGCTTTTAAAGATCTTTTTAAAGACAACGTAAAGTAGCAGAAAACAATCCTTTAATTAAAACTAAATGAAAATCATGAACATTCTAATAATATTGACCTCTCACAGTGAGTTGGGGGAAACGGGTAAAAAAACCGGTTTTTGGATTGAGGAATTTGCCACACCTTACTATGTATTGGCTGATGCCGGTGCAACTTTAACCATTGCTTCGCCTGCCGGTGGTCAACCGCCGGTGGATCCGAAGAGTGAAACAGCTGAGGCCCAGACTCCTGCCACCAGGCGATTTTATAAAGATATGGAGGTAATTGATAAAGTGGCTTTCTCTTTAAAACTGGGTGATATTAATGCAGCAGATTATGATGCCGTTTTCTATGCAGGCGGACATGGCCCATTATGGGATTTGGCAAATGACAGCTCCTCGATCAAGTTGATTGAAGATTTTTATAACACGCAAAAACCAATTGCCTTTGTATGCCATGCACCTTCCGCTTTGATTAAAGTAAAAGCAGAAAATGGCCAGCCGCTTGTAAAAGGAAAGAGGGTTACCGGCTTTTCAGATACAGAAGAAGATGCAGTGGGATTAACCAACGTGGTTCCGTTTTTACTGCAAGACGAATTGGAGAAACTGGGTGCACTTTATAGTAAAGGTGTGGATTGGGGTTCCTATACGCAACACGATGGCTTATTAATTACCGGACAAAATCCCGCATCCTCCGAAGCTGTCGCACAATTACTTCTAAAAACACTGATCGGGGAAAAATAGGCCAACAAAATCAATTTGTTACCACTGCAAGGCTCCGTTTGCTGAATCCAGCCAAGGTGCTTGAAAACTTTTTACGCGAGTCGTTTCGGCCTTAAAGACAATCAAAGACCAAAAGTTAACAAAGTAGCGTTATATTGGCGTTCATTTTCAAAATCGACGGCCTCTATGTCTTTTTTACGTTTGTTATTTATTGCAGGATATCTTTTTTTGAAACTGGTCGCTTTTGCGCAAAATGGCAAAACTTTCGCCGCGTATGACCAGGCTTTACCAGGCAGCCCCCTGGTATTTAAAATGGTGCCGGTAAAGGGCGGCGAGTTCCTGATGGGTAGCATGGCCTCCGATAAATCGGCGAAGACCGATGAGATGCCGCAAAAAAAAGTAACTGTTTCCGCATTCTGGATGGGTGCCTGTGAAGTGACGTTTGATCAGTACGATGTGTTTTTCAAGGATGAAAACTTTAGTACCAACCAGCCCACCGACGCGGTGACAAGACCTAGCCCACCCTATATCGACCTCACACTGGGTATGGGCAAAGAAGGCGGGTTTCCAGCCAACAGCATGTCGCAGTACGGGGCGCTGATGTTCTGCAAATGGCTATATAAAAAAACCGGTGATTTTTACCGCCTGCCTACTGAGGCGGAATGGGAATATGCCTGCCGCGCGGGTTCGACGACGCCTTTCGCTACGGGCATCGACGCAGCCTCGCTAGACACATACGCCTGGTACAAAGCGAACAGCGACAACAAATACCATAAAACGGGTGAAAAGAAACCGAATGCCTGGGGACTTTATGATATGCTGGGCAATGTGGCCGAATGGACCCTGGACCAGTATGATGAAAAATATTTCACGCTTGCCGGCGAGCATCCCATAGACCCACTGGTGCCACCCACCGCCAGGCATCCCCGTACAGTGAGGGGTGGCAATTACGAGGACGATGCAGCGTCCCTGCGCAGTGCGGCACGGTTGAAATCAAACCTCGAATGGAACCGCCGCGATCCGCAGATACCAAGAAGCCGCTGGTGGAACGCAGATGCGCCGTTCATCGGCTTCCGGGTGGTGCGGCCGGAGAAAAAACCGTCTGAAGCAGACATTGAAAAGTTTTTTGCCGGCTATCTTGAAAATTGATCATGCATACCTTTACATCCGTACCTTTAAGCTTCCTTCTATAATCGGTTCATCCATTAATAAAACAATCGCCATGAATGAAAATGACAACCACGCCAAATCCAGGAGAGATTTTGTAAAACAAAGTTCACTGCTCGCGGGCGGAATCATTGCCCTGCCTCTTATTTCCGAAGCTAATCCCAATTATTTCTCCGGCTCCGATGATGTAATCAAAATTGCCATGATCGGTTGCGGTGGTCGCGGTACCGGTGCTGCTGTACAGGCGCTGCACACCAAGCAAAATGTGAGGCTTGTCGCCATGGCAGATGCGTTCCGGGATCGCCTGGATGGCGCCTATAAAAGCATTGGCAATGCATTGAAAGAAGATGGACTGGAAAGCAGGTTGCAGGTAAAGGAAGAAAACAAATTTACCGGTTTTGACGCTTATAAAAAAGCGATCGCACTGGCCGATGTTGTTATACTGGCAACGCCCCCGGGGTTTCGCCCGATCCATTTTGAAGAAGCGGTCAGGCAGAACAAACACGTGTTTATGGAGAAACCGGTAGCCACCGATCCGGCCGGTATCCAGAAAGTGCTGCAAGTGGCGGAAGAAGCCAAGAAGAAAAAATTGAATGTTGTGGTGGGCTTACAACGCCGTTACCAGACCTCATACCGCGAATTGATGAAACGCATCCAGGACGGGCAGATCGGCGAGATCGTATCTGCACAGGCCTGGTGGAACAACGATGGCGTTTGGGTACGCCCAAGAAAGCCTGAAATGACCGAAATGGAATACCAGATGCGTAACTGGTACTACTTTGTTTGGCTTTGTGGCGATCACATAACCGAACAACACATTCACAACCTGGATGTCATTAACTGGGCGCTGGAAGCCTACCCCGCGACCGCACAGGGAATGGGTGGCCGCGAAGTGCGAAAAGGGAAGGAATACGGCGAGATATTCGACCACCATTACGTGGAGTTCCAATACGGAAATGGGGTGATGTTAAATAGCCAGTGCCGCCACCAGAAAGGCACGATGGCCAAGGTGGATGAATATATCGCCGGTACCAAGGGTCGCGTATTTTTCGACCAGGCACGCATGACAGATCTGAAAGGAAACACACTTTTCCAGTTCGATAAAAAAACCGAAAACCAGCCATACCAGAATGAACATGATGAACTGTTCGCAGCGATTGCGAAGAATGAATATAAGTTCTGGGATGCAGAACGCGGTGCCAAGAGCACGATGACTTCAATACTTGGCAGGATGGCCACTTATTCCGGACAACGTGTGGATTGGGACAAGGCCATAACCTCAAACATCAACCTGCAACCTGCGGTGTATGCCTGGGATGCAAAACCACCGGTAACACCCGACAGCGAAGGCTTGTATGCCGTTGCGGTTCCAGGGGTGACGAAATATTTTCTGGCGATGAAATAAATTTAAGGTTTAAAGTTTACCGTTTAAAGTTGTTTTAATTAGGCGTTCAAATGAGGTTTTAAAGAACTTTTTTTGAACGCTTTTTTATTTCCAACTAGAACTTTAAACTGGAAACCTTAAACTTTAAACTACTCCTGCTTGCGTGCACCTTCCGTCTTAATTACTAAATTGTACGCTGATATCTATTATTAACAACCTCTTTCTATTGAAGCATAAAGCAGTTGTGGCCGGTTTTGCGATGTGCCTGGTGATGCTTTTTCAACGGGCATCGGCACAGGTTACTGACAGCAGCGAGTCGCAACCCCGGGTGAAAAGCTTTCTTCATAATATTTTCAAGCAGGTGAAAGAAGCGGTGACCGTTTCCAAAAAAGACAGTGTCAACAAAGCAACCGTGTTGAATACAAAAAGCCTCGTGCCGTTTTCCGCGTATGAAGGCAAAATTATCCGCCGCGTGGTAACGCGCGAGCTGGGTTTCGAAAAAACATTTACCGACACGTCCCGGCGCATCGCCTATTTCGGAACCCGGATACTCAATGCACTACACACCGATACCCGTGACTGGGTGATCCGTTCAAACCTGTTTTTTAAAGAAGGCAGTGTATTGAACCCATATACAATGAGTGATAATGAACGGTACCTGCGTTCGTTAAATTACATCCAGGATGCGCGTGTTCTTGTTCAACCAATTCCTGGCGATAAAGACTCGGTGGATGTACTGGTTATTACGAAAGACCTGTTCAGCATTACAGGCGGGCTGGATGCCAATGGCATTAGCCGCGTACGCGCCAAGGTGGCTGAAAACAACCTCATGGGTGCGGGGCAACGCGTGCAGTTTACCGCGTTGGTTGATAAAAACCGGCAACCAAGTTACGGCTACGAACTGCTCTACACCAAAAACAGCATCGCCAATACATTTACCAGCGCCACGGTCGGTTACACGCTGATCAATACCGGCAGAAGCACGGGCAATGAAGAAGAAAAGGCATTGTATTTTATCCTCGACCGGCCGCTGGTGTCGCCCTATTTTCACCTGGCGGGCGGACTAGAAGTAAGTTACAACCACTCGGAAAATTTTTATGCAAGGCCTGACAGTCTTTTTTACAATTACCGCTATAATTTGTATGATGGCTGGATGGGCTACAACCTGGGCGTGACAAAATTACTCAAAAGTAAAAACAAGATCCAGGACAGGAGTTTCCTCGCGTTCAGGTACCTGAGCAACCACTTCCTTGAAACACCCTGGCAGATCGGGGATCGCTTTGACCCGCTGTACAACAGCCGCAAGGCGCTGCTGAGTGAATTTACCCTATTTCGGCAAAACTTTTTAAAGACCAACTACATCTATGGTTTTGGAACCACCGAGGATATCCCTTATGGTTTTAACATTGCGTTTACTGGTGGCTGGTATAAACAGTTAGACCTGGAAAGAGGCTATGCCGGCATCGACGGCAATTATTTTGTAGCAAGAAAAGACGGGGCATTTTTTCAATATTTTGTACGGGCGGGCAGTTTCTGGAGTAAGGGGAAAGCGCAGGATGCAAATTTACTGCTCGGCACCAATCTGTTTAGTCGACTCTATTTATATAAAAACATAAAGATTCGTGAACAGATCCGGTTTAGCTTTACCAAACAATTTAACCGCCTGACCCTTGAGCCGCTCCGCATCGATAATGCATTCGGATTAAAATCATTCGGATCTGATTCGGCGATCGGTTCACAACGAATCAGCCTGTATGCAGAGACGGTGTTGTATTCAAAGTATAAGTTGTTCGGTTTTCAGCTGGCCCCTTTTGCGTTCGCAGACCTGTCGTATCTCAAACCTGACAATACTAACTTTATAAAATCCGACCTCTATTCAGGGCTTGGCGGCGGGTTGCGTACGCGCAATGAAAACCTGATTTTTGGTACCATCGAGCTGCGGGTCACTTATTTTCCCAAGACCGCGGAGCGAAACAATTCCTTTAAAGTGGCGGTTCGCTCAAACCTGCGGTTTCGATACAGCAGCCGGTATGTGAAGGCACCGGATATTATACAGGTTAACTATGATGATGCCATCAACTATTGAGTTTGTAGTTTATGGTTTGTAGTTTCTGGTTAGTTATATAGTTAATGAACAAACTAACTAAAAACCATAAACTACAAACTACAAACTTATTCCTGCGCCAGCCCCCTGTTCAACGCGATGATCGCTTCTTTGAATTCTTCTCTTTCCACGATGAACTGGATATTTACCTGTCGGAGGGCGAAGCCGGCGCTTTTGATGTTTATGTTGTGGTCGGCGAGTGATTTGGCGGCTTTTGCGAGCAAACCGGGCTGGTCGATGTTGGAGCCGATGAGGCAGACGATCGCGGCTTTTTCCACCCGAACGCGCTGAAACTCGTTCTCAAGTTTTAATATTAGGTTTTTATTATAATCTTTTTCATTGATCACAAAGGATATGCTGTTGGAGCTTGTTGCCTTAAACGTGTAGCTGATGCCAAACGCGGTGAGAACCTGCATCACCCGGAGATCGAATCCTACCGCACCCACCATGAGCGAGTCGTAGACGTCGATGATCATGATCTTGTCGGAGCCAGTAATTACTTCTACTTTTTTGCTTTGCGAGCTGAATTCTTTGGTGATGAGGGTGCCCGGGTGTTCCGGTTCAAAAGTGTTTTTGATGCGGAGATTAATGCCATTGATCTCCAGTGGTTTGGACGCTTTCGGATGTATGGCTTCCATGCCCACATCTGCCA
>JBBSSY010000204.1:0-6358 GCA_038241595.1 Chitinophagales bacterium
CGGCAATTCATTAATTGACACCATATTCCTAGACATTAGCGGCAGCATTTCCTCTGCCGGTGAACGAGGTTTGCTTAGCATCGCTTTCCACCCACAGTATGCGGCGAATGGCTATTTTTTTGTGTACTATACCAACCTGGCTGGCAGCCTGACGCTGGCTCGATATCATGTTAGTGCCGATAAAAACAAGGCAGACCCTGCCAGTGGCGTGGTATTGCTTTCCATCCCCCACTCCGAATTTGCCAACCACAATGGCGGTAAATTGAATTTTGGCAACGACGGTTACCTGTACTTTACGACCGGCGATGGCGGCAGCGGCGGTGACCCGCATTTTAATTCCCAAAATAAAGACACGCTTTTGGGCAAGATGATCCGCATCGACGTAAGCGCCTTTGCTACGCAGGCGCCGTTTTACAGCATCCCGCCGGGCAATCCCTTCGCAGCCGCGAACGACCAGCAGAAAGATGAGATCTGGGCACTGGGCTTGCGAAATCCTTTCCGCTGGAGTTTCGACCGCGTTACCCACGACATGTGGATCGGCGATGTGGGACAGAACGCGCGGGAGGAGGTTGATTTTCTACCGGCGGCAACGCCAGGCGGGACCAATTTTGGCTGGCGTTGTTATGAAGCCAATCAACTCTACAACGACAGCGGTTGCCTTGCCCCCGCTAATTATACCTTTCCTGTTTTCGACTATGACCGAACAGCTACTGGCGGTACGTCCATCACCGGTGGCATGGTATATCGCGGTGCGGCATTCCCCACGCTGTATGGTTATTACATCGTGAGTGATTTTAACTCGGGCAATGCCTGGCTGATAAAATCCGATGGCGGGGGTGGTTTCACATCGCAGCGACAGGGCGGTCTGCCGACAAACATCGCGGGCTTCGGTGAAGACGAGGCAGGCGAACTCTATGCCGTGTCGTTGAGCGGAACAATCTACCGGGTTCAACCCGCCGCGGTACTCGCTGCCAAACTGGAGTCATTTACCCTGAACCAGGACTTCCAGCTCCAATGGACAACCCTTTCAGAAGAAAATCAAAAACAATTCGACGTGCAATCGGGCGCTGACGGCGTGCAATTCACTACCATCGCCACCATCCCGGCTACCAATACCGACAGCCGAAAATCATACCAATATACAGTTACGGGAGCACCCGCCAGTCATGACTATTTCCGGTTAAAGATGATTGACATAAGCGGTGCAGCGGTTTATTCGCCCATCATCCGCACACATCATGCTGCGGGCGAGGCAGTCACTATTGCTCCGACGCTTATTCAAAACAACCAGGTAAACATCATGGTTCGGAAACCATTTCGCAGCCTGCAGGTATTTGATATGAACGGGCGCAGGATGATCAGCAGGAACCTAGAACAGCGTATTGGTTCAACTGTAATGGATGTCTCCCGGTTGCCAAAAGGCGTTTATACCATTCGTTTCGATGGTGGTACTGTTGAAACAAAGAAGATCATAAAACGGTGATTTAAAAGAACGACGTAAGTTTACAACGTGGCGGAGGCAGCCTCACCAACTTCCCCACCGGGATAATTTGTCTGACGCCGAATTTACGGAATTAAATAATTTCAGAACTATTGCACTTTCTTATTTGTGCTGACTTACCCGCCAGGATTCTTTCATTTCCCGCCGGGTTTTTTGATCTCTCCGCCGGTCACCGCCATACGGTCTTCAACCTTCTGAGTGACTGCGCCGGACTTCGGCGCAATGTCTCCGTATTTTGACGAACCTGAGGCGTCGACCTCGGCGCGGAAGTCTTATTGTAACTCCGGGGGAAGTCTCTTTGTAACTCGGCGGGGAAGTCTTTGGAAACCTCGGCGGGGATGTCCTTAGTGCCTCGGCAAGGAGTTAGAAATAAGAATCATAGTCCATCAAATAATCATTCAAATCACAGTTCAGACAATTTCCGACGCCGTGCCTTTATATGTTGAAGACCTGAGGCGGTGGCTCAGGTGGAAGGCTGTGGGGGCTCAGGGTCAAGACTTTGATGACCTCGTCGGGGGATTTTTTGGTAACTCGGCGGGAAAATCTTTGGTGAACGTCGGGGTATCAAAATACAGTTGATACGATCATCCATAAACGCCATATTCACCCGTTGTTCATGAGCGCAATCGAGCCACAACCTTCTCAAGCAACAACGTATCATCAATCTGTTCCATACATTTGAAATGCCCCCTGGGGCATTTTTTGTAGCCGATTTTCGAACAAGGACGACAACTCAGCCCATGCACTTCCAGTACATCGAAAGCACTGGCGTGTTGTGCTTGAAATTTATCGCCGTAGTAGGGATACATGCCAAATGCGGGCACGGTATTTCCCCACAGCGATACTACCGGTTTTTTAAAGGCCGTGGCAATGTGCATGAGCCCGGTATCGTTGGTCACCACGAGCTTAGCACGGCGTACCAGGTCAGCGGATTCGTTAAGCCTGAACTTGCCGCAGGCATTGTAAATTTTGAATGGATCAATGGCCGCCAGTTTCTCCCCTTCTTCAACATCTTCTTTGCCGCCCAGCAGGATAACGGGATGATCGATCTCGCGGCAAAATGAGGCCAGTTTGTGCAACGGGTATTTTTTGGTATTAAGAGCTGCGCCAATTACAAGTCCAATATAACCGGCGAGGTGAGAAGCAGGGATGTCATTTTCCCGTACCCGGTCAGCTTCGGGAATAAAATAGTCAAGGCCCAGGCCATCGTTCCTGACACCGAATGCTTTTACCGTTTGCAGGTACCGGTCAACGATATGAACGTCGGGCAACCGGTTCCATTTGAAAACGGTGTAGAGGTACTTTTCAATATTGAGTTTGTTAAAGGAAAATGCTTTTTTACCCAATGCGCGTTTAATTTTCAGCGAGCGCAGATTGTGGTGGAGATCGATCACATAGTCGAAATCTTCCTGTTTGAGATCGGTAATCAGTTCCTGCAGGTCGTCGTGTAAATAATGACACTTGTCTATGAACGGATTCGTTTCCACCAGGTACCGGAAAGCGTACCTCGTTACATAATGAATTTCTGCAGTAAGTACCTGCTGCTTCAGGCAGCGCACTACCGGTGACGTTAACACGATATCCCCGATTGAACTCAAACGTATAATCAGAAATTTCATAAATTATTGCAGACTTTTATCGGCGGCCGTTTATAGCCTAAAAACATAGACGGTAATTTGGCAGTTTCATTTTTCTCAATTTTCCACGTAATTGAGGTCCTTCGTAAAAGTCTCCTCCGTATACCAGGCTGCTACCAGCGTGATACCAATTACGATGGCACCCGTAATCATTCCACTCACCAGGATATTATAGCCCAATTTTCCCTGCAGCAGGTCTTTAAACAGCAGCGCAATCAACGGCAATGAACCGCGGACCATGTTTGGAATGGTGGTGGCAGCCGTTGCACGCAGGTTGGTACCAAATTGTTCGGCACCCATGGTGACAAATATTGCCCAGAACCCAGTGCTAAAACCAAGCATTCCGCAGATAATATACATCGAAGAAGCCGTTCCCCCAGTTTGTGTGAAGTAAATGATCACCGAAATAATTGTCAGCCCGTAAAAAATAAACAGCGCTTTTTTCCGGCTTTTTAACAACTGGCTGATCAGTCCGATTAAAACGTCGCCAATCGAGATACCCACATAGGCAAACATGATGGCACGCCCCGGATCAATTTCTTCGGCGATACCGAACGCCTTGCCAAATTCCCTTGAAAAAGAAACCAGGATGCCGATCACGTACCAGGTGGGCAACCCGATAAGTATACTCAATAAATATTTTTTAAACCGTGCGCCGTTTGTAAAGAATTGGAAAAAATTTCCGCGGATCGTACTCGAATCTCTTACCTGTTTGAACATGCCTGACTCCGCTACGCCGATGCGCAGGATCAGCAACATCACACCCAGGCCGCCACCAATAAAATAACAGGTGCGCCAGTCAAATTCCTGCGAGATGAAGTAGGCCAGCACGGCGCCGCTCAACCCGATACCCGCAACCAGTGAGGTACCCACGCCGCGCTTTTCTTTTGGCAATATTTCACTGACCAAGGTAATACCTGCACCCAGTTCGCCCGCAAGGCCGAGGCCGGCGACAAATCTTGCCCAGGCATACTGGTCGACCGTATGCACAAAACCAGTAGCAAAATTCGCGGCGGAGTATAACAAGATAGAGCCGAATAATACGCTCAGCCTGCCTTTCTTATCACCCAGCACACCCCAGAATATACCACCCAGCAGCAAGCCGATCATCTGCATATTGATAATGTGCAAACCGTCATCACGAATCGCTGCATCATTCAGTCCCAACGACCTCAGGCTGGGCACCCGAACGATGGTAAACAACAGCAGATCGTAGATGTCTACAAAATAACCAAGTGCTGCAACGAATACGGGAATGCTAAAAATGGAAACGGTGTTTTTATTGATATGCATATGTCGGGCAGTAAGATGTCGGGTTTGTCGTCGACTGCGCATACGGGTCAACGGTAGAAACAGCCTTGACCGGCTGTTATTTTACAGGGTTGTTCTTTCCAAAAAATATTTTATAGAGTACGGGGAACGTGGTTATGACCACGATGCCGATCACGATGAATTCGAGATGCTGTTTTAAGTCAAAATTGAACTCCCGGATAAATAATTTGTCGAGGTAATGCCCGGCAAACAACATGGCAAATACCCAGGATATGCAACCAATCACATTGTAATACATGAATTTCTTTCGTTCCATCTGTACAACACCGGCAATAATCGGCGCGAAGGTGCGGATGATGGGCAGGAAACGGGCAAACACGATGGCCTGTCCGCCATGTTTGTCGTAGAACTCTTTTGCCTGGTAAAGGTGTTTGCGTTTGAAGAAAAAAGTATCCTTGCGATCAAACAGGAAAGGGCCGCTTTTTCGCCCAAACCAGTAGCCGACCATATTGCCTATGATGCCGCAGATACTGATGAGCACAAACAGGAGCAGAAGATCAAGAAAGTCGCTACCCAGCCCGCCCGGTATTACGCTGTTTACGAGCATTTTGCTATAGATGCCGCCAACAAACAACAAGGTGTCACCGGGCAGGAAGAAACCGATCATCAGGCCGGTTTCGGCGAAAACAATGAATAAGATGAGCCATAGGCCGCCATTATTGATATAAAACTCTGGAAGCAACAGGTCCTTAATGGTAAAATTAAGCAGTTCAATCATAATTGTTTATCTTCTAATTTGTCACAATGGGGTGTTTTCGTGCACAAGGCAGACCCCCGGAAAGTTGCAAACTTACAAATTGCTTGCCGTGTAAATGCAAAACCATGAAATTTAAGGGTTTTCCAGCTCGCCTTCCCATTTGCTGACGACGGTGGTGGCCAGGGCGTTGCCGAGTACATTCGTGGCCGTGCGGAACATGTCGCAAAAATGATCGATAGGAAGGATCAACGCAATGCCTTCCGGCGGGATCTTGAACATGGCACAAATGGCCGTGACAACCACCAGGGAGGCGCGGGGCACACCGGCAATGCCTTTACTTGTAAGCATAAGCACCACAAGCATCGTGAGCTGCGTCGGGATGTCGAGGTGAATGCCATAAGCCTGCGCGATCGCCAGGCTGGCGAACGTCATATACATCATACTGCCGTCCAGGTTAAAGCTGTAACCTAGCGGCAGGATAAACGCTACGATTTTATCCTTGCAACCAAAACGTTCCAACTCTTCTGTTAGTTTGGGAAACACCGCTTCGCTGCTGGTGGTACTGAAAGCAATTAAAATGGGCTGCGCGATGCGTTTCAATAAGGCCGGCAACCTGTTTTTTAATATCAGGAAGCCAACAGACAATAACAGTACCCATAGCAGCGCAATGCCGATAAAAAAATAAAAGAGGTACAGCCCGTAAAATTTGAAAACTTCCAAACCCTTAGTCGCAATAACAGCAGAGATGGCGCCAAATACACCCAACGGCGCGAAGTTCATGACGTAACCCACCATCTTAAGAATGACGTGTGCTACTGCATCGAGTGCTTTTACCAGCGGTTTTCCATAATCGCCAATCGCCGCGGTGGCCACGCCGAAAAATATACTGAAGACGACCAGTTGCAAAATCTCATTATTGGCCATCGCCTCGAATACGCTTTTTGGAAACACATGTTCCACGAACAAGCCAAGCGAGAACTCCTGCGTTTTGCCGATCAGGTCCTGGGCACCGGAAGCATCGGCGTTGCTCAGGTCGATTGCGGCACCTGGCTGGAAAAAATTAACCAGCACCATACCTAGCAGCAGCGACGCAAACGACGCAGATACAAACCACAGGAGCGCCTTACCGCCTACCCTGCCCACCGATTTTAAATCGCCCAGTTTGGCAATGCCGACGACCAGCGTTGAAAA
>JBBSSY010000205.1:0-6344 GCA_038241595.1 Chitinophagales bacterium
AAAAGTAGGGCAATCAGCCATCAGTAAGTAGTAATCAGCAATCAGTTCAGAAGAAAGTTGGCAATTGGCAGTTGCCAATTTACATGTGCCCGAGTAACGTTGGCAATTGAGCGTTAACAGTAAAAGATGACAATTGACGGTAATGCAAATGATGAATAAATTTAGCAAATTAGCAACACCCCGATCCTTGAAGCATCCTTATCTTCATATTAGTATTAAATTGACCTGCTGCGAATCAGCTGATTGCTGATTGCTGATTGCTGACAGCCAAATCTTTGAAATTCAACAACATAGCACTATCTTCAGTGTTCGACCATTAAAAACATGACCATGACATTAAAAATGCGGCATTTTGCCATCCTTACCGGCGCGGCCATCGTGGCCAGTTCTTTTACGCGTTTATCCAACGCAGACCCAATCCCTTCCGACAAAGAAAAAATTGTTACCTCGAAACCAACGGCCAGCTGGTCAATTGACAAGGCACATTCAAGCGTAAAATTCAGCGTACGCCACATGGTGGTATCGGAAGTAGATGGCAGCTTCCGCCTCTTCGATGGTAAGCTGGAACAATCAAAAGCTGATATGTCCGACGGCAAAGTGGACTTTTCAGTAGACGTTAATTCAGTGAACACAGACAATGAAAAACGCGACAAGCACCTGAAATCGGATGATTTTTTCAACGTGGAGAAATATCCTTCGATGAAATTTGTCAGCACTTCTTTTACCCCCGCCGGTGACAAAAAATACAAACTGGCCGGAAACCTCACCATCCGCGACGTAACCAAACCCGTTGTGTTTGATGTAACCTATGGCGGAGAAATGACTGACAAGGGCGTTACCAAGTCTGGTTTTAAAGCACAGGCAACCATCAACCGTTTCGACTACAACCTGAAATGGGACAAAGCAACAGAAGCAGGCGGATTGGTTGTGAGCAAAGAGGTGGACATCACGGTGAACGTGGAATTGAAAAAAAGTTAGTCTATATCTTATCAATAATTATCAGCCGTGGCAGATTTCGTCACGGCTTTTTTCATGTGGCAACGTACCGTAATTTAAAGTTCCAAATTAAATGCTGTTTTGGCCCACAAAGAACTTTAAACTTCAAACCTTAAACCTTAAACTTACTGTTGTTTCGCGTTTTCCCAATCGCCATCTCTGGCGAAATGTAATATATTCGTCACCCAAGCGTCTTATAACAATGAAGAAAACCTTTCTACTTGCAGCCTCGTTCCTGGTTAGCTGCGTACTGCTGGCACAGACCGGTTACCGCATTTCGGTGTCTGTTAAACCTTATAAAAACCAGTACGTATACCTCGGTTACTATTATGGCAAGTTGAAAGCACTGGCAGATTCGGCCATGCTCAATAGTTCCGGCACGGCACTGTTTACCGGTAAACAGAAACTACCCGGCGGTATCTATTTTTTGGTTTCACCGCGAAAGGAGATCCTGTTTGAGATGTTGCTCGACAAACAACAACAATTCAGCGTTGCGGCAGATACGGCAAACCTGGCTACAGGCGTGGTGTTTACCGGTTCAGCCGACAACACCGTTTTCCAGGAATATTCCAAATTTGTTGCGGTGAAAGGAAACCGCATCAATACCCTTAGCAATCCATCAACGCGCGGGGTCATGTCTGCCGCAGATTCGCTGAAAGTAAATAAGGAACTAAAATCGCTTAACCAGGAAGTGCAGTTATATCGCGAGGACCTGGAAAAAAAGTATCCGGGTTCCATATTGGCCATGCTTTTTAAATCAATGAAAGAACCGGTGGTTCCGTCCGCCGCCCTGCAGCCAGCAAAGAAATATGATTCGGTGTATGCCTATAATTACTACAAACAGCATTATTTCGATGGCATTTCATTTACCGACGAGCGGCTGCTGCGCACACCGATCTTCGAACCCAAGGTGGACAAATATTTTAAGGAACTGGTGCTGCCTGATCCCGATTCGATCACGAAAGAAATCGATGTGATGCTGCTGAAAGCGCAGCCCGACAAGGAGATGTTCAAGTACCTGCTAACGCATTTCGTGCAGAAATACATCACCCCTGAATTCATGGGACAGGATGCGGTGTTCGTCAACCTCTTTACGAAATACATCAACAATAATCCCAAAGTAGACTGGTTCACGGAGAAGTACAACAAATATATGTTCGAGCGGGCTTACAGCCTGATGGCGAACCTGATCGGTCAACCTGCTTCGAACCTCGAAATGGTTGACACGCTGGGAAAAGCGGACCCATTGTACAATATCACGGCGCCATTTACGGTTATTTGTTTCTGGGATCCAACCTGCAGCCATTGCAAGGAAGTGGTGCCGAAACTTGATTCTATCTACCAGAAAAAATGGAAGGCACTCGGCGTGCAGGTGTACGGTGTAATGGTCGACGGCGGCAAAGAAGCGTGGCTGAAATACATCCGGGAGAACCACCTGGCTGGCTGGAAACACGTGTATGAGACCACCGAGCAAAAGGATGCGATCGCCGCTGCCGGCAAGGCCAGCTATAAACAGTTGTATGATGTATACCAGACGCCGGTTTTATACCTGCTGGATAAAGACAAGCGGATCATTGCCAAGAAGCTTACTTACCTGCAGATTGATGACGTGTTGACCCTCAAACTGAAAAACAAATAAGATGTTCCTGACTCCATGTCGATAAAATCCTCCCTATGGTATGGCAGTGTTTTACTGTTTCTCCTGTGTTCGTCGCTAACGCAGGGGCAGCCTGTTTTTACGTATGGAAACAGCAGCGTGGACAAAACCGCGTTTTTACGGGCGTATGCAAAAAATAATCCTGACCAGGAAGTCACTGAAAGATCCATCCGGGATTATCTTGAGCTGTTGATTCGTTTTAAATTGAAGGTAAAAGAAGCGTACGCCAAAAAACTGGATACGCTCCCCAATCAAAAAGCAGAACTGGCAGAATTCCGCCGCCAGATCGCCGAAAATTTTTTGAGAGACGACAATGGTTTCCGCGACCTGGTACAGGAGGCCTTTACCCGCAGCCAGCTCGATATCAACATCGCCTACGTATTTATCCCGGCACCTTCAATCCCCGGGAAAAAAGGACAATCACCAGACACTTCAGCGGGCCGTAAGCTGGCGATGAATGCGTATAATGAACTGCAGAATGGTGGCGAATTCAACCAGGTCGTCGCCAGGTATGTTACCGGCGCTGATGCAAAAACAAATAGCGGTAATCCCGGTTTTGTCACTGTTTTTACCTTGCCATACGATTTGGAAAATATCGTTTATGCGTTGCCGGTTGGCGGGGTGAGCAAACCGTTCTTCAGGGGAAGCGGCTATTATCTCTTTAAAAACCTCGCGACGCGCAAAGCGGTTGGAAAAAGAAAGGTGCGGCAGGTATTGCTTGCCATACCACCTGACGCAGACAGCAGCCTGGTAACATCGATGCGGCGCAAAGCAGACTCGATGTACCAGGCATTGGTACATGGTGTTCCATTTGATAGCGTTACCAGTCGATTCTGGTATGCAGGTCTGGCGAGTGGCGAGCTGCCGGTTTTTGGTGTGGGTACCTATGAACCGGCATTTGAACAAGCCGTGTTTGCGTTGCAGAAAGATGGTGACATAACCAGGCCCTTGCGCACCGCGTTGGGTTTTCACATCGTTGAACAAATGGAAGCGATGCCTGTTGATACGGATGCATTGAACGAGGCTTCCCTGGAAATATTGAAACAGCAGGTAGCCGCCGATCCACGGATGAACCTGTCAAAAGACAAGCTGTTGGCTGCCGTCAAACGGTCGGTAACCCTCAAAACGAACCCGGTGAATGAAACGGCGCTCTGGCAATTTGCAGACAGCGCTTTCGCGGGCAGTAAAACGGCAATGATCGGACTGGTAAATAATAATACGGTGTTGTTTTCAATCGGCGGAATGGCTGTAACTGTAGAAGACTGGATCAATTCCATGCGGGCACGCAACCGGAATGCCGTGCCGGCGTCGCAGCAGTACCGGGCCTTGCTGTTACAATTCAAAGACGATATAGCGCTTGCTTATTACCAGGATCACCTGGAGGCATACAATGAAGACTTTGCGACCCAGGTACAGGAATTCCGGGAAGGCAACCTCCTGTTCGAGATCATGCAAAGAACCATCTGGGACGGGGCCGCGGCGGATTCTTTGGCGCTGAAAAAGTATTACGACAGTCACCGCTCAAAATACTTCTGGTTACCCGGGGCGGAAGCGGTCATTTTCACGGCGCGCGATTCGGTTGCGGCATTTTCGGCATATGCCATCATCCGGCAAAGTCCTGGCCGGTGGCGGGATGTTTTAGCCGGCATGGGTGATCGTGTTCAGGCGGACTCGGGCAGGTTTGAACTTGCCCAGCTGTCCATGGCCTCATTAGCAGAGGTGGCCGCGGGGACGGTGACCTTACCGCGCCGGGTAAGCGGTAGCGATGGCTACGTCTTTTCTTACCTTATCCGGCCTTATAAAGACCAGGCACCACGTAGCTTTGAAGACGCCATGGGTTTCGTAACGAATGACTACCAGGGAGTTCTGGAAGAAGAATGGGTCAACCGGTTAAAGATCAAATACCCGGTTAAAATCAACGAGGCTATGGTTCAAACTTTGTACAAGGCGAAATAATGACGCAGCCGACAGTAGCTTATACCAGTTCTTTGACCACGTTCCAGATCAATTTGGCTTTACCGAGTGTATAGTAATGCAGTACCGGCACTCCGAATTGTTTCAGTTCTTTACTCTGCTGCAGCAACCAGGCGGAACCCACTTTTTCCACATCCTCATCTGTTTTGCAGCGCGTGATGTCGTTGGAAAGATCGTTCGGGATATCCACATGAAATATTTTCGGCAGGATATTCAGTTGTTTCTTGTTGGTGATCGGTTTTAAGCCGGGGATAATTGGCACATGAATTCCGTTTTCACGGCAAACCTTTACATAATCGAAGTATTTCTGGTTGTTGAAGAACATCTGCGTCATGATGTATTGCGCGCCGGCATCCACTTTGGCCTTCAGGTACACCATATCTGTTTCCAGGTTTGGCGACTCGAAGTGTTTTTCGGGATAACCCGCAATGCCCATGCAGAAATCGGTTTTGCTGCCATTCTTGATATCTTCTTCCAAGTAGATGCCCTGGTTGAGGTTAGACGCCTGCAACAGCAGATCGAGCGCATACCGGTTGCCATCCGGTTCCGGGTTAAAGGAAGCCTCGTTTTTAGCCGCATCTCCCCGAAGGACGAGGATGTTATTGATACCGAGGAAATGCAGATCGATGAGTGCATCTTCGGTTTCCCGTTTCGAAAAACCGCCACAGATGAGATGTGGTACAGCGTCTACCCGGTAATGGTTCATGATGGCTGCGCAGATCCCGACTGTTCCCGGGCGTTTGCGCACTTCCACTTTTTCGAAGGTACCATCCGTCTTTTTTTTGAACATCGTCTCGCTGCGGTGGTAGGTTACGTTGATGAAAGCCGGTTTAAATTCCATTAACGGATCGAGATGTTCATAAATCGCCGAGACCGTTTTTCCCTTGAGTGGTGGCAGAATTTCAAAAGATACCAATGTATCCTTCGCTTGCTGTATATGTTCAATTACTTTCATCGTTTCAAATATCTGCAAACATACACAAGGAGCGATAGATTATCAAAAAGCCCCGGGCCAGCAACGCCATGCAGCTGCGCAGCCGGGTAGTTAACGTTTGGCGTTTAGGAATTGTTGAATGTTATTAGCAATCAGCAGTCAGCAATCAGCAGTCAGCAATCAGCAATCAGCCCTTAGGTCTGTTCTTGCCATATTTCGCCTGGGAAACGTTGACCAAAATATCAAAACCGGTGTTAGATTTTCTTTCCGGGGACTCAACTTTCGTTCCGTTCAAATTCTATTGGTTTTACAAATACAACCCATCCCAACGCCGGTTATTTGTTTTGAAGGGTGATTTGAATGATTATTTGATGAACTATGATTCTTCTAGCGATTAGGCTGCCTTTCACCCTGCAGCGTTGCCACCACCCGACATTTATAATTAATATTTTACCTGCACTGTAGCTACGGGAGACGTGAGATTCAGTGGGTAAGGAACTACTTACCTCATAGTCCATCAATTAATCAGTTAAATCACAGTTCAAGACAAATAACCTGCGCAGCGATAGCCGCGGAGTATCCAATCCGGGGGAAGCCTGCATGCGCGTGGATTGTCTTGAACTGTGATTTGAATGATTATTTGATAGACTATGAGGTAAGTAGTTTCAAACGGACTGAATCTCCTTTCTCCTGTAGCTACAGAGCAGGTGAGATAGTACTTATAAAATTCTCGTCGGGGCAACGCTGCAGGGTTAAAGGCAGGCTGGAGGCTTGAAGAATCAT
>JBBSSY010000206.1:0-6334 GCA_038241595.1 Chitinophagales bacterium
AGTAGCCGACATTGGTCATGCCATGTTTGGCGAAGATGCGCATGGTATTGTCGCGGAAACGCGTATTCAGGTCTTCGAGTTTGCCCGGTGCCGCGTAATAGATGCGCATTTCATATACCGGTGATGGCTGTAGTTTCGTCTCGGGTGCCGTGGCACTGGCAACTGGTGAGTTTGCGGCGCTTTTTTTAGCAGACGAACATGCGGCAAGCGCCGCGATGGCAAAGAATGAAATAGACAATAACCTGATCATATGGCTTTGAGTTGAAGCATTTGTTTGAATAAAAGAAATGACTTGCAAAAGAAAGACATTTATGAATAATTGCCCATTAAAAGAAATCAGCCCGGTAACACGTTCTTCACAAATTATTTTTTGTATTTTAAATGCAAACTTTAACCTGAAAATACCCGCCCATGATTTCTTTCAAACCACTTTTATATAAAAGAGTGATGGCCGCCATGTTTGGCGTTGGTTCCTGCCTGTCGGCCTTTTCCCAATCCCCGGTCAGTGACGCACCGGCTGAAAACGCCATCCGGCCGATGTTTATCGTGCAGGCGGGGCTGTCGAAGTTCTTCCATGACTATGATGTAACTTTTGGTACTTCGGTGTCTGCGGGTATCAGGTACCACGAGAAGTATGGCATCGCGCTAAACCTTCAGCAATACGGCTTCGAGATGGGCAGCATCAATTATCTCCCGGTAAGCATGGAACTGTCCTATACGGCGACCGCCCGTCGTTTGCGACCATTCGCTAACTTGCAGGTTGGGCATGATTTTATAAAGAGCACGAATATTTCAGAGGCAGGCGAGTTGAAAATTACCAATAAAACGGTCGGCGGTGCCTACTTTTCGCCGGGTATCGGGGTCCTGTTCCCGATCCGTAATCAGTCGGGTATCCTGTTGACAGTATGGTATATGAACCGAGGCTACAAGACGAGCGCGCGGTATCAATTTCCAGGAGATGATATTACCAATTCTTACAAGGGGAATAGAGCTGGTTATAGAATTGGGTTGGGGTACAAGTTCTAATCAACCCACCGCCACTTTCGGCGGAATCAACTTATACACCACCGGCGTTACAATCCGTGATAGCAACGTCGAGGAGATCAAACCACCGATCAGCACCAGCGCCAGCGGCGACACCAGCGGGTTGCTGCTGATGGCAATCGGCGTTAAACCACCAATTGCGGTGAGACTCGTCAGCACAATCGGCAGGAAACGCAACTCGCCGGCTTCCTTGATGGCTTCTTCCAAACCCTTGCCTTTCATGCGCAGGTGGTTGGTGAAGTCCACAAGCAATATCGAATTCTTGACCTCGATGCCCACCAGCCGAGGATTGGTTCGATGATCACGCCGATGCATACGTTATACGGTAATTTGCGTACGATGATCTGTTGCGTACCCGTAATTTCCAGCATGTAAATACTCGTGATGCCGGTGGTCAGTTTATCATGTACATCATTTTCATCCCAGGAAAAGAAAACGGTTTCTTTTTATCTGATTTAAACAGGAAAGCCGTTTTGTATTTCTCGTTGTAGGTGGCTTTTAGCGCGGAGATTGTTTTGCCGTGGTACGACATTTCGGAGGCAAGTAATACCGGCGTGATCTGGTCGATGATCGCCTGGTTGGCTGACAACACTTCTTCTTTAAATTCTTTAAAACTTACATAGAACCTGCCATTGAACGTTAATACCGGTATATTCTCTTTCACCATCAAATTGCTGATGGCGTTCAGGTTTCTGTGTACCTGGTCCACTATGCCGTTCAGCTCTTTCAATTTTTTTAAACGGGGCATGTTTGATCGCCACTTCAACAGTTTCGGCACCGGAATTGGTAAAGGTCGAAATGTATTCTTTGCCGGTGTGCAAGCCTATTTCATCACTGATCGCTTTTGCCAGTAAGCCGGTATATTTCTTTATGGACAGCTGGTCGTGCACCGGGATATTGTCTTCCAGCAATTGCCGGGCATAGTCAACCAGTGGTTTACAATTGTGGCCCAGTACCAGGCTTCCATAACCGCCGATGAAATCGCGCACCTCGACCGTTTTGCCCTGCTCATTGATGTAATACAGGTTGCCATCTTTAGCGGATACATACTTCTTGTCCAGTTTAAGCTTTTGGAGCAGGGTGCCAACGGCCGGCTTTACATAATCTACGTAGTTCATTGTAAAATATTTAATGGTAGTGGTGGGATTGGTGGAATCGCAATAAAAAATGCGCTTGTTCTATCAGTATACGCCGGTGTGCAAAAAGTCCTCTGCTCTGATTTTTACCAATTGAAATTTTATTTGGAAGCGAATGCTGTGGAAAACACTTTGTCATCTCGCAGGCGGGCTGCGGCACGCTATTGCACCTTTACACTGCTTGCGCGGCCTGCCGGAAAGATCTTAACGGAGGACGACTCGTTGAAAATAAGTAGGCGTTGTCTTTGTCTGAACGGTGATTCGTTTGATTAATTGATAGACTATGAGATCTACATCTTGTCATCCCGTTGGATACAGGGCGGTTGTACTTGCGCGTCCCTTTCTTACAGTCAACCGCAGGCTGAGGCCTGGAGGTGGTTTTGATCGTGGGCGTAATATTTTTTTCGGCAAGCAGAGGAACCTGTTCACACGGGCGTAGTAGTAGTCATTGCTATCGATAAAGGATTTATCATACTAAATGCAATTCAGATGCAAACAACATTGACAGGCACATTACCACTTCGGTTAATGGTAGCCGATATAAAAACATTTTTTGGTCCTGAGCCGGTTACCGATGTCCCCAGGGTGCCCATTCAACATCAGGCCGGTGAGCGGGCTACCGGTCCTTCGCGTTGTGCCGGACGCGCTGATAATCCCCAATGCGCGTTATGCGCCAGGCGAAAGATCATGCAGAAAATCAATCTATAATAAAATCAACCGTCAAAACGAACAACATGAATAGCGTTGACACATCAACAACCATGGACAACATGCACGCCACCCGAACTTTACCCCGATGCGCGCCTTCAAGTATTTTGTTCCACTGCTGACTTATGTGGGGGCATTGATTGCATTTACGTCATATGGCTGGCTTTGTTTCCTGCCGTTGATCGTGACCTGGATCCTGTTGCCGGTGTTGGAACTAATCATTAAACCGGATGCGACCAATTTATCGGAGGTGGAAGAGAATGTCGCCAAACAAAGCCGCGTCTATGACTACCTCGTCTATACGATGGTGTTTTTGCAGATCCCGGTGCTATTCTTCTACCTCCATTCGATGCAGGATCAAAGCCTTACGATCATGGATAAAATTGGCCGGATCGGCACGATGGGTTTATTCTGCGGAACGAGCGGCATTGCGGTCGGGCACGAACTGGGCCACCGCAATACCCCTTTTGAACGAATCCTCGCGAAGTGCTCTCTATTGACATCATTGTATATGCATTACCTGATCGAACATATCAAGGGGCATCATTTAATTGTCGCGACCTACGACGATCCGTCGTCTGCCCGTTACGGGGAGAATGTATACTGGTTCTGGATGCGAAGTTTCGTGTATTCTTATATCAGTGCCTGGAAGATCTCCAATGGCGAGATGCGGAAGAAAGGCCTCCCCCTGTGGAGCCTTAAAAACGAGATGGTACAGTTTCAGATTGTCCAGGTATTATTTGTTACCGCCATCTACTTCATTTTTGGCTGGCCGGTGCTCGGTTATTTTTTGCTGACTGCGCTGATCGGGATTTTCCTCTTTCAATCAGCGCACCACAAATGCCCACCGGCTACCCGGGCATGATCCTGTTTTCCCTGCTGCCACCGCTATGGTTTCACATCGTAAACCCGATTATCGCGGCAAGCGAAGCGGATGTGCAGCCTGCCCTGGTTGCACAGCTGCAGCCGGTTGGATGAGCAAACACACGCCGATTGGCCGCAGTTAGGGCGGGCGCTGCATGGCAGGAGCCGTTTAACAAAGCGCCAATTATTCAAATTTTACCGTGCAAACCATTTATATTTGCAGCGATTTCAGTTAATTGGTGAAAATTACAAAGAGGTACCTGGTAAGTCGCAGGGCCTGAATGAGGCCCGGATTGAGATTCGGGCATTTTTGTCATTTACATTTAACGATTCGTTAACCCGGTTGAAAATACATTTGCTCATCATAACATCATTCATGAAAAAATTACTGCTGGTTACTTCTCTCCTTGGATCATATCTCTTTTCCCTGGCTCAAATCGATACAACAAAACCGCTTACACCGACCACTTATGATACGTTAACACCCTTGCGTGCTCAACCTCAAACGGCTAGCCCGGTAACGACCATGCAGTCAGACACGTTAAAGCCTATCATCCCGAAAAAGGCATCAACCGGCAAAAAGGATTGGAGTAAAGTAAGTCTTGCCAACCGTTCGAATGACCATTTTATGGTGCAGCTCGGTTATGACAAATGGGCGGGTAAACCGGACAGCATCAAGACAAAAGGTTTCGCGCACAGCATCAATGTATATTTCATGCTGGACTTCCCATTCAAGACGGACCAGCGCTTTAGCGTTGGCCTTGGAGCGGGTGTTTCAGGTAGTAGCACGCCTTTCGACAAAACGATCGTACAGGTAGCGGGCGCCGGTTCCAAACTGGTGTTCAAAAATGTGGCCGATACCAATTACTTTAAGAAGTTTAAATTATCTACTGTTTACGCGGAGATCCCAATCGAATTGCGGTTTGCTACCGACCCCGAAAACAATGGTAAAAGCTGGAAATTCGCTCTGGGTGGTAAGGTCGGAACGATGATCAACGCGCATACCAAGGGCAAGAATCTATTGAATAAATCGGGCAATACCCTGAATGCCTATACCATGAAGGAAAGTTCCAAGCGTTTCTTCAACAGCACCCGCCTGGCGGCAACCGCCCGCGTGGGCATCGGGGTATTCAGTCTCTTCGGCGTTTACCAGATTAATAGTTACCTCAAAGAGGGCGCTGGCCCGGAAATCCATCCCTACTCAATCGGTTTGACGCTCTCCGGGTTGTAGGGTCTTTTGAATTACGAAGACACGAAGGACTTGGATATGGATGAGAAATATTGTCGTGGTTTTACATAAAAAACCAATTTTTACCCCATACCCGATACCTCGTACCCCATACCCAAAAAGACTATCTTTACAACAATAATGATAGACAAAAAAACCAGCATCCAAAACGAGGAAAAAGCCGTTCTCGTTGGCGTTATCCTTAAAGAACAAACGGAACAACAGGCGACGGATTACCTGGACGAATTGGCTTTCCTGGCCGAAACGGCGGGTGCAATCACGATGAAACGCTTCACCCAGAAGCTGGATCATGCCGACAGCAAGACCTTTGTCCGCAAAGGCAAACTGGAAGAAATCAAAAAATACATAGAAGGCAAAGACATCGGGCTGGTGATCTTCGACGACGAGCTCACCGGCTCCCAGATCAGCAATATCGAGAAGGTCCTTGAAACGCCTACCATCGACCGTTCTGACCTGATCCTCGACATATTTGCCCGCCGTGCGAAAACGGCACAAGCCAAGGCACAGGTGGAACTGGCCCAGTACCAGTACATCCTGCCGCGCCTGCGTGGCATGTGGAAACACCTGGAACGACTGGGCGGCGGTATCGGTACCCGCGGTCCGGGTGAAACGGAAATTGAAACGGACCGGCGTATCGTGCGTGACAAGATCACGTTGCTGCGGCAACGCCTGCTGCAAATTGATAAACAGGCGGCCACCCAGCGTAAAGACCGCGGGGAATTTATCCGCGTGGCGCTGGTCGGTTATACCAATGTGGGCAAGAGCACCATCATGAACCTGCTCAGCAAAAGCGAGGTCTTCGCCGAAAACAAACTATTCGCCACCCTCGACACCACCACGCGCAAAGTGGTGTTCGAACGCACCCCCTTCCTGCTAAGCGACACGGTAGGGTTTATCCGTAAACTGCCGCATCACTTGGTTGAAAGTTTTAAAAGCACGCTCGACGAGGTGCGTGAAGCGGACATCCTGCTGCACGTGGTTGACATCTCTCACCCGCAGTATGAAGACCAGCTGGGCGTGGTCAACAAAACGCTGCAGGAGCTTGATGCCTTCGAAAAACCCGTGATCACCATCTTCAACAAAATGGACCTGTACGAGCAATCGACCTTTGATCCCTGGCTGGAAGATGAGGTGAAACAAGACATTTTGCAGGAGCTGAAAGCGCGCTGGGAGCGGGAAACAAACGGCAACTGCGTGTTTATCTCCGCCGTGGAGAAGCGTAATATGGAGGAACTGCGGAATACGATTCTTTCAAAAGTACAGGAGCTGTACAAGATCAGGTACCCCTATAAAGATGCGTTCTTTGGCAGCACTGAGTAGAAGTGAACCACGA
>JBBSSY010000207.1:0-6281 GCA_038241595.1 Chitinophagales bacterium
GGGCGTCAGTTCATCATTTACGTATTCACCATAGTCGCGAAAAGTGAGGCCTGCCTTTAATACATAATCCCATATAAAGCCCTTGGGCGAATAGACGATGGGGTCGTTGCCATTCCAGGGATAGCCACGCACAAATGAAGGAAACGCTTTTTCAAGATAATCGGTTACATATCCCTGGCTCGTCCACTGGTGGCCCTCGGCGCTTTTTACACCATTGCAATAGAGGTTATCGAGCAACACGAATTCTTCCGCCAGTTTATGATGATTGGGTGTCACAAACTTTCCAAACATACAAAGTGACGTGTCGCCATTTCCCTGCGGCATATCGCCAAAAACCTGGTCGTAGGTCCTGTTCTCCTTGATAATATAAACGACGTGTTTTATCAGCGATTTTTCACCGGGTCTCACGGGCACCGGCACCATTTTCTCCTGCACACGAGCCAAATTCATTTCGCTCGTGATCTTCGGTAAGCGCATACCTGTCGCAGCTTTGATGGTATAGCTCTCCAGTAAATCTGCGGCTGGAAGGTCAATAAATGAAACCGATCCTACCATGTCGAGCGTATTATGTCCTTTAACGCGGATGGTATCGTTACGGCTGCCGATGCCTTTCATATTTGCTACGAATATCTTTTTTCCATCAGCCGATAAGCGAACCGTGCTGGGGTACCAACCGGTGGGTATGAGCCCCGCGAGGCGGTTGTTTTTGAGGTTGATGACAGCCAGCAGGTTATCCCCGCCATTGGCGACATACAATGTTTCACCATCCGGCGAAATCGCCAGGTCGTTGGGAGAACTGCCAAAAGGAAGTTCCTCCATTGGTTTCGCGTTAATCGTTTTTACAACTTTGTCGGTTGACGTATTGATCACTGACACCAGGTCGCTGTTCGCATTGGCAATATATAATTTCAAGTTGTCTGGGGATAGCACCATACCACATGGATGTAACAGTACTGGTATTTCAGCGATCGCTTTTCGTTCTGTAAGGCTGATGACGGACACTGTTCCGGACGACGCAACACCCGTTTTTTTATCGATCACCACCTGGCTTCCTGAACTGGGCGCCGACATATCTTTCGCGAGCGGGCGTCGCCCGCCCCAGTTGCTGACATAGGCTTTGTTGCCTTTCACCACAACCGAGTACGGTGCAATACCAACCGCGATTTGAGCCGTGAGTTTTCCTGTTGCCATATCGACGATGCCGAGCGTGTTGTTACGGTTCATGGCCACATAAATGAGCGCATTCGCATCATCAATAACAAATCCGCCGGGATACGAACTGTTTTTATCTGGCCCGGGTAGCAGGATATTATCCTTCCATTCAAACCTGCCTTTATTGTTTCGTAAGGCTGAACGCAGGAAGCCTTTTTCGTCAGTGGTCCACACTTTATTTCCGGCGCTCCACGCGATGCCCTTAAAGCTGTGACCCGTTTTTGGCAGATCCAAAGTCTGGATAACGGTTTGCGTGGCCATATCAAGAAATACAATATTCATCATGTTCTTTACAGCCATCACCGTTTCATCTGCATTGAGGGCCAGATCGACCGGCCTGCCTGGAAAGGTGACAACTTTGCCCGCAGGTTCGATAACCTGGGAAGTACTCACCACATAATTCTGTCCACCCCGCGGGCCCACGGCGGCCTGTTTGTCAAAACGGTCTTTGTCTTTCCGTACTTTCTCAACCCCCTGTAATTTCTTTTGTGCAACCGCAGTGCTGACAAAGCAAAGCAAGATGCAAACCGAGCGTATTTTCCTTAATGATGGGGCCATGGAATATTTCGTTTATGGGTCGTAATTCCTACTGGGGATTTTGTACGAGTTTGGGATTTAGGTTGATTTCGACTTCAGGGATAAAAGCGACAATCAGGTTCGATGTAGGCGCAACCGATCTAGGTCCAGACCATCCTTCGCTTTGCGTAAAACTGCGATCGAGCGTTTTATTGTTCCTGAACAAATCGAAAGAGCGATGGCCTTCCCAGGCCAGCTCCAGGTTTCTTTCTGCCAGCACTACATCGAGTATCGTCGCATAGCCCTTTAGGTTAGTAGTAGTAAATAATTGGTCGCCCTGCAGGCCGGCTCTTGATCTGATAATATTGACCATCTGAATAGCCTCAGCCGTTTTACCCGCTGTTTTTGCGTAGGCCTCCGCTTTGATCAGGTACATTTCAGCCAGGCGCAGCACAACAGGGGAGGACAATAAAAGCGCGCCATCCTGCAACGTAAACTTCAGGTTGAAATAGCGGGAATAATTCATCGCCTTTACCACGCGGAAACCGGATTCTTCGGTTGCATCAGGTATCTTATTGCCACTGGCATCTAGTATAAAATCCGGGTCAAGGAATTTTATCCGTTCATCATTCGGGTTTTTATAGATCAGCGCGCGGTATGAACTTGTCACCAGGATCTCTCCCCACCCATCGCGTGTATACAGAGAACCGATAGAGCTTTTACCCGTATTCTCACTTGCCAGGTACTTGATCGCAAAAATGGTTTCCGTATTCGCCTCGGGTGATGTGGTATAGTATTTCGATAGTTGCGCGGTAGTCAGCAGTTTATAGCGACCGGAATTGATGACCTTATCGGCATACTCAATGGCTTGGTCATTTTGCTCCATATACAAATAAACCCGCGCCAGCAGGGCCCACGCAACTTCTTTCGAAGCATACACATTGGCCTTGCTCTCTTTCATCAGGTCGGCAGCTTTTAACAGGTCGCTGACGATAAATTCATAGGTTTGTTTTACCGTGCTTCTCGCAGGCAGGTCGTCTATATTGCTATTCGCCTTGATCATCACACCCAGGTTTACATCAGGACTTTGTGAGTAAGGCCTGGCGAAGATTCTGACCAGGTCAAAATGCATCAACGCGCGCAGGAAAAGGTTTTCTCCTTTCAACTGGAGTTTGTTCCGTGGCGCATTATCCGGTACCGCTTCGATCACCTTGTTCGCCTGGAAGATTCCATAATAGGCCTGTTGCCAGAATTGAAGCGAAGCATTGGAATTCACCAGGCGGTTGTAATTATATGCATTGGCGAGATTATCGCCGCTGCTTTTGCTCCAGGCTAACTCGTCGCCAGGCAGCTCCTGGATGAAATGCCTGAGCCGTACATAATTTGGTTCACGCAAACGGCTGTAGGTGCCGATGGTCAGGTTGTTCAGGAGTTCCGGGGTGTTCCGGATCTGTTCATCCGATAACTGGTCAGCAGGAAAATATTCCTGCTTGCACGATGACACGCATAACATTACTATGATGAACGCGTAAAGTTGCAGTCTTGTTTTCATAAGATAATTCTTAAAGATTAAGGTTAACTCCGAAAATTATTTTCCTGGTTGCACCGAAGTTTTCGCCAAACTGCGTCTGTGATGCCACCGGCGATTCGATATTTACATCAGGATCCGCACCGCTGTACTTTGTAAATACCGCGAGATTATCGACCCGCACGTACAACCCCATGCCCGCAAATACCTTTGGCAAATTATAACCAAAGGTAACGTTCTGGATGCGGAGATAACTTCCGTCTTCGACATACCGCGAAGAAGGCTGGCTCGAATTGAGGTTTCCGCCAAACACGAGGCGCGGCAGCGTGGCGATATCGCCCGGCTGTCTCCAGCGCGTCCAGTCTTTCAAGGGGATCATCTGGTTTTTCGATAAAACGGTTCCATCATCGTCGATCGAACTTCGTTGCGTAAAATTGATCCATTGCCCGACTACAAAATTGGCCAGCACGCTAAAGGAAAAATTCTTGTAAAAAAGATCGTTGCGCAAACCGCCGGTGTAATTTGGATAAGCAGAACGCACAAAAAGATTGCTGGAATTATTATAATTGCTGGTGGTAAGAATTTTGCCCGGCTGCTTTTTGTCTGCGCCATGAATAAGCGCACCATTCGCATCTTCCCAGCGCACCCAGAGCGGGTTGCCGTTTTGCGGATCTACGCCGGCCCATTCTTTCATATAAAAATACCTCAGGGGCAGGCCTTCCCGTATCTGCATCGTACCATTCGCGATGTCTTTTCCCTGGTTCAGCGTCAATACCTTATTGCGGTTAAAGTTGAGGTTCAGATTGGTTTCCCAGCGCACAGGGCCGTCCGTATTCACCGTGGTTAGGTTAATGTCAATCCCCTGGTTGCGTACCGAACCTACATTGCGTTGCTGGCTTGCAAAACCTGTAGCAGCGGGCAATGCCACATTTTGCAGGAGGCTCTTGTTATCCCTTTTATAATAATCTATCTCCAGTTTAATACGTTGGAGTAAGGAGAATTCCAGGCCGATATTTGTTGTTTGCGCGGTTTCCCAGGTCAGGTCCGGATTTTCCAGGCGGGCGGGACGGGCACCCGACAACCCATTGTAGGTATTCGCCAACGAAAATCCATACGTTCCCAACGACAGAAAGGGTGCGATGTTGGCGTTGCCCGTTGTACCATAGCTCAATCTGAGTTTCAACAGGTCGATCCATGTGGTACTGCTCAGGAAATTCTCTTTGTTCACGATCCAGGAACCACCGATCGAATAGAACGTTGCCCAGCGGTTATTAGCACCGAACAATGAAGAAGCATCGCTACGCAATGAACCGATGAGGAAGTAGCGACTGGCATAGTTGTAATCAAGCTGACCAAAATAAGACAGGAAGCTCGTTTCAGTGGTGGTGCCGGATACCGATTTTGCACTGGCCGTTGCGTTTAATGCGTCCAGCCCAACCGGGATGTCTTTACCAACTGCCACCGTGTTGCTCGCTGTGATATAATTATATTCCTGGCCGAGGATCACGGAAAAATTATGGTCTCCAAAGCTTTTGTTCATCTTGAGCAGGTTGGAGCTCAGCAAGTTGTTATTGGTCACATTGTTTTGAGTGAGACGGCCGTTCTCAAAGCTGGCGCTGAAGTGATTTTTGTCCAGCAGTTGTTTTCGGTCTGTACCCAGGTAGCCCCAGCGGTTAGAGGTTGAAAAGGTCATCCAGTCGAGGATCTTTACATCGAGTTGTAGGTCGGTATTAAAATTTAATTCCCGGCTCTTGTCTGAATAATGCTGGCTATCATAGAAATAGTTGCCTTTGTTATTGGCATACCATACACCCGATTTATAAGGATTGTAAGGCGTTACACCATCGGCTTCATAAACCGGATCCCAGGGCACATTGATAACGGCTTGCACAGCTACCGCTTCCTGGCCATCCTGTGGATCGTTCGGGTATTGAACCAGCCCGGTATTTACGCGCCAGGTGAGTGTGAAACGATCGGAGATCTGGTGTTTCAGGTTGGCACGCAAGTTATAGCGGGTAAATTTTTCGCCCACCAGGGTACCGATCTCTGAATAATAATTACCACCTATATAGAATGACGTCCTGCTGTCTCCACCCGACACCGCAAGGCTTTGTTTATTGACATTGCCTACCCGGGTTAGCAGGTCGGCCCAATTGCTGTTTGTATTTAATACCGTGGACGGGATGGCCGATTGTAGATACTGGTCAAAGGTCCTGTTGGTAAAAGCCGGGTTATTCAGTGCCTTCTGGTCGTTGTAATAGTTTTGCGCCGCCTCTTTCCTGTTGTCATAAAACTCTTGTGAGTCCATCATATGAAGGTTGCCCTTCTGGTAATATGAAAGCCCGGCAGAGCCCGCATAGCTTACCCGTGTTTTGCCGCTTTTGCCTGTTTTTGTAGTGATGATGATAACACCATTTGCTGCACGCGAGCCATATAGCCCGGTAGCTGCGGCATCTTTCAGTACGGTTACTGAAGCGATGTCGTTTGGGTCTGCTGAGCCTCCTATGATACCATCCACGACATACAGGGGAGCATATCCTGCACCGATGGAGCCCACGCCACGAATGACGATATTGGTTGCCCGTTGCGGGTGACCGCTGGAATTAGACACCACCAGCCCGGGTACTTTTCCCTGCAGCATCGTACCGAGATCGCCCGATGTAACACCCTTCTGCAGGGCTTTCTCGTTGACGACGGCCACCGAGGATGAGAGTTCAGACTGGCGCTTGGTGCCATATCCCACAACGACCACATCGCTGAGGTTGGCGCCCGCCTGCGAAAGCACAATGCTAATGCTGGTCTGTTTTCCCAATGTTTGTTCCCGTGTTTCATAACCCACATAGGAAGTCACTAAAATGGGTTTGGTCCCGGTGGTTCGGATAGTAAAAGTTCCGTCAGGCTTGGTTATAGCCGTATTATTCGAACCTTTTTCCAAAACACTTGCCATGGCAAGCGGTTCGCCATTTTCATTAAGTACTTTACCTGTTATGGTACTGACGGCGGAAGGATTTTGTGCCCGGGAGTA
>JBBSSY010000208.1:0-6273 GCA_038241595.1 Chitinophagales bacterium
AGTTTGTGGTTTGTAGTTTATAGTTTGTAGTTGTTTTACCTTTCTGCCTTTGTGTCTTCGGAGTTAAACATTTTACTTTTTGGCGATTACCACCAATGCCACCAGGCCGGCGAGCAGGAGCGCGCCTTTGCCGAGCCGCTTTTTGCGGATGTCGATGTCTGCAGCGGAGTTCCAGCCGCCATGGATACTGGTGCCAAAGGTCAGCGGCTCAAAGAGGTTGCCGCTGGTGTGTGGCGAGCAGTCGGCGTTTTTGAAAAAAGTTTCCATCACCCTGGCCGTAATGGCAAGGGACAGACCCGGCGCGGCAAAATGTGCAAACCGCAACAGGGGTGCCACGCTGCCAATGGTTACGGAGTTGCGGGGATGCATGGCCAACCTCACCATCGCGCGGCCCACACGCAGCGGGTCGTATACCGGCGGTGCGGGTTTAAGCGCCGCGCCGGTAAAGTTAGCAGCATGCTGGGTGCCCGGGCTATCGAGGAACGCAGGGAACAGGTTACAGACGTGAATGTGCGGGAACCTGATCAGTTCCCCGCGGAGGGCCTCTGAAAAACCGCGGATGCCGAACTTGCTCGCCGAATAAGCCGTACCATACGGAACTGGATACCAGCCACCGACTGAAATATTATTCATCAGGATACCATAACCCTGTTTTATGAAGTAAGGGAGGACCGCATGCGCGCCGTATACATAACCAATGAGGTTCGTACGGATCACCTGGGCATGAATATCTACCGGTGTTTCCTCAAACGCACCTACCGCCAGCACCCCGGCGTTGTTTATCCAAACGTCGATCCGGCCGCCAACAGTGACGGCGGCATCCGCCAGGTTTTTTACCGCTTCAGGGTCGGTTACATCGGTTCTTACGATATGTGTTTTTGCGCCGAGCGCTTCGCATTCCCGGGCAATGCCAGCCAGCGCCTCCTCGTTGCGCGCCGCAAGAACCAGTATGGCTTGTTTGCGCGCGAATTCAATAGCTGCGGCCCTTCCGGCACCACTTGATGCGCCGGTAATGACAATTACTTTCTGTTGTAGCGTTTCGCCTGGGGTGGTCTTCATATAAAAACAGTATAAGTCTTTATTTGCAACATTTACGCCATAGCATCAATCGCCTGTACTGCCTGCGCGTCGGCTGATTCCCTGTTGACCGGTAACCTGAATTCGTACATTTGCGTGTAAATCAAAGAGACAATGGCAAATTCAACTTCCAACGATCAGATACTGGTAGAACAGCTGGCTGAATTGATAGAGAACGGTCATGCCCACGCGACACTCGGGGATGTGGTGAAAGGCCTGCCGCTGAAAGACATCGGCGTCAAACCCGGCGGGCTCCCCTATAGCATCTGGCAACTGGTAGAGCACATTCGCATCACGCAGTGGGACATTCTCGAATTTTCGCGCAACCCGGCGCATACCTCACCGAAGTGGCCCGATGAATACTGGCCAGCAGAGGATGTACCGGCTGGTGAAAAGGAATGGAAAGAATCGCTGCGCAGGATCGAAAGTGATCGAAAAGAATTCCTAGAGCTCTTACGGAGCGACAACGTCGATCTGTATACGCCTTTCCCACATGGCGACGGCCAGAACCTGCTTCGCGAGGCGATGCTGATCGCTGACCATACCAGTTACCATCTTGGCGAGATCCTGGTAATACGCCGGTTATTGAACAACTGGAAGCAAAATAGCCTGTAACTGGTTACAGGCTATTTAAACAAGAAGTTAAAACGTATAGCGTGCTAAGACGCTGATCTAGTAAGTGATTTTTAACACACTGCCATCACCGAAGGCAGTAACATACCAGGTATGCGCATTGACCTGCTTGAGGCCTGCCGGCAGATTTAACCCGGACGCCAGTGCTTTTAGCGATGTTCCATCGGCCCATACCAGCCGGCCGGTTTTTGCCTCGAAGCCCCTGGCACCGAATACACCGTGTTCCAATACGAGGCGACCCATCGTTCCACCTTCAGCGATATCCACAAGGGTGGTGAAACCTTGTTGATATACGCTCAATGCGCCTGCCGGTGTCATCTTGTAGATCATGGCCTTGCCCTGCGGGAATGGGAAGCCCGTTAAGGTGGTCACCAGGAAATTCTGCCCATCGTAATAAATGCCAGTTGGTACCGGCTCTACAAACGGACCGCCAACCGGAGTTGGATTCGGGATGTTTGGCAACTCCGCGACAACGCGGTATACGCCACTTTTTTCGCGTTTCAGTACGGCGTTCGCGGCAGCATCGGTAATGTAAATGGATCCGTTGGGACCGGGCGTTAAATTGTACGGATGTGATTCGTGCGTATTGTTTTTAAACGGGTAGGCAAGAACGAACTTGGCAATGTCTTCCACGCCCAGCTTGGATGCGTCAACGGTAACATAACCTGGTTTAAGGGTTGATTGCACCGCTTTGTACAATTTGCCATGGGCACCCAGCACATAAAGGACGCCGTCTGCAAACAGCAGGTGTGACGGGCCTTCCGATTCACCGCCCGGGCTGATGATAGATTCCAGGTTAACGATGACATCGAATTTTTTTCCGTCAGGCGTGATGGCTACAATCTTGCCATCATTTTTACCGGACCCACTTTCAGCCACCCAAAGCCGGCCGTCTTTATCATACTCCATACCGATGGGCTGGGTGAGGCCGGTCGCCAGTGTGGTAATGGCAAGTACCGGTGCAGGCGGTTCTTTTTTTGTACAGCCTGAAGCCAGCAGCAACAGGGCGAAAATAAATAAAAACGAAAAAGGACGGATTGATTTCGCCGTCGCATGTAAAATCTGTTTCATATTGTTGTTGTTTTAATGCCGGTTAGCGCAGCATGTCAGGATAAACATGCTGTCGTGCAGGAAAAGATGCTACAATATAGAAACTTCAACGAACAAGTCAAACAAACGGCGGAAAATTCGAATTCCTTCTACAAACGGCTACAAACTGCCTGTTAACTCCTGTAAGCATTATTGATAAGCGGTTTCACCGTTGGCCTGCAGTTGAATTTGCCCATCGACCCACACCCGATTACTTCCAGGCATTCGGCCTGGGCTTCTTCGAATACTTCCAGCTGGCCGAAGACATCGGCGCCGCGCCGCTGCCGATATTAAATTGCGGCATGGCCTGCCAGTTCAACAGCGCGGAAGTGGTACCGGTTGATCAACTTGATCCCTATGTGCAGGATGCCCTCGACCTGATCGAATTTGCCAATGGCGATAATACCACCAGGTGGGGTAAGATTCGCGGGGAGTTAGGCCATCCGGCTCCTTTTAATATGACCATGATGGGTGTGGGCAACGAAAATTGGGGCCCGCAATACCTGGAGCGTCTGAAAGTTTTTACAAAGGCGATCTAGGGCAAATACCCGGAGATTAAACTGGTAAACAGTTCGGGCACCGATCCCAACGGAGACCGCTTCGACTACCTCAACGGCGAACTGCGAAAAATGAATGCGGACATCATCGATGAACATTATTACCGCCGCCCAGAGTGGTTCCTCGCCAATGCCACACGCTACGATAATTACGACAAACGCGCGTCGAAAGTATTTGCCGGCGAGTATGCCGCGCAAAGCGATAAAAACGGTGAGCGTTAACAATAAAAACAACTGGCAGACCGCCATTGCGGAAGCCGCTTTCATGACGGGCCTTGAACGCAATGCCGACGTGGTGCAGATGGCCTCGTATGCACCACTATTTGCGCATGTGGATGGCTGGCAGTGGACGCCCGATTTGATATGGGTGGATAACCTGCGAACGTATGGCACACCGAATTATTTTGTGCAACAATTATATTCCACCAATCGTGGAACCAATATAGTGCCCATCCTGGCAAACGACGCAGTGATTGCTGGGCAAGACAGCGTTTACGCCTCTGCGGTGATTGATAAAACCAGTCACGAATTAATTATAAAAATGGTGAACGCTTCGGGTACCGTTAAAAACCGCACCGTATCGCTGGAAGGAAGTAGCCCGGTTGCCCGTGAAGGGACTGTCATTTTGTTGCGAGGTAATTCGCTCGAGCAAGTGAACTCCTTCGCCAACCCCACCGAAGTTGCCCCGGTAACAAAATCAATCCGGCTGAAAGGAAAAAACATCGGTCTCGCCTTGGAACCTTATTCGTTCATTGTCATTAAAATACCGGTCGGTTCGACTGGCGAAGTGGCCGCTGCCGCTGCTGGTGAAATGTAAGTCTAACTGATACCGCTACCCGATGATATCAAATATCCTCTCTTTGGTCATCCTCAAAATAAAATAACGGAATAAGTGACACCAGGAGGTGAATAGTGACGGGAAGACTATAAATTTTTTGTTCCGTCCTTCTTATACACGATATCCATAGACGCGCCGGTGTCGCCCTGTTGTTTCATCCATTCGGCTAATTTACTGCGATAGACTTCGATCTGTTTTGAATATTTCGGGTCGTTTGCGAGGTTGTTCAATTCGAAAGGGTCCATTTCGATGTCATAAAATTCCATGGCGGGACGCCTGATGATGCGGTCTGTTAATTTTTTCGAAGCGGCGGATGTTTCACCGGCTTTTATCCAGCCGTTCCAGTAGCCATCTTTTTGCGCCGGGTTCATCATGTACTTGATATAATAATTCGAATCAGGCATCAGGTTAAGGATCAGTTTGTATTTGGTGTCGCGAATGTCGCGGATCGGGTAAGGCGGACCTTCCGGGATATTGTTGTGGATGCCATACGCATAGTCGCGGTGCGTGTTGGTTTTTCCCAGGATCACGGGTAAGAAGCTTTTGCCGTCGAGGCCGTCGATCGCTTTGCCGCCGGCGAGGTCGATGAGGGTGGGTGTGATGTCCTCGTACTGTGCGATGGCTTTGTTTTCCGTGCCTGGTTTTACCTTGCCTGGCCAGCGAACGATCATGGAACTCTTCTGTCCATTGTCCCAGAGTGTCCACTTTCCGCCCGGAAACTGGGGTCCCTGTTCGCCGAGGAAAATAACGACGGTGTTTTTATCCTGGCCGGTCTCTTTCAGCGTTTTTATTACATCGCCTACCTGGTTGTCGAGCCGTCTCACTTCCGCGAGATAATGGGTGAACTCTTCCCGTACTTCTTTTGTATCGACCCAGTGCAGGGGAAGCACCAGTTTGTCGGCCTTGAACTCGGAGGGGTCGCCCATCGTCCAGGGTTTGTGCGGATTGATGCTCATGATAAAGAGGCAGTACGGATTTTTTTGGCTTGTGATGAATTGTTTTACCGTATCCATCGTATAGTCATCGGTTGGCGACACGCAGTTGGGCTCGAATCCACCCAGTATTTTAAAGGGGAAAACAGATACCGGTTTGGTGCTGTGGTCTTTACCCGTCAGCGCCACGGTGTATCCGAGGTCGCTCATGTAGTGACAAACACTTTTTATGCCTGTTGCTTTCACCGGTTTATGGTTTTGAAAGGAACCGTTGCGGACGGGGTAGAGGCCGGTAAACAGCGATGCCCGAGTGGGTACACACATCGCTTCGGAGCAGATGAGCTGGTTGAATTTCATGCCTTCTTTGGCGAGTGCATCGATGTTTTTGGTGACGAGGTTTTTGCCGCCGTAACAGCTGAGTTGTTTTGAATCAAGGTCATCGGCCATGATGATGATGATGTTTGGCTTCTGCGCACGGACGGCGGTGGCGAGTATTGTGGCGAAGAGGATCGCGGTGACTGCCTGTTGAAGAAATCGTGTAAGTATTTTCATGAGTGGCTTTTATGTTGACGTTGTAATTTATTTGTTTTTAAGATAAGTACGTTCATCCTTTTGTTATTCCGCACACTGCCGCTGTTGCTTCTACACTATTGGGGTTCATGCGTGGCAAACGCTGAATGACAAAAGAGAAGATTGCCGCGTCATCGTCCTCTATTGCGTTCATCCCTTTGTTTGAATCATGGCACCACGAAGGCACAAAGACACAAAGGGAACAAGGCTTAAAATTACCGTGTTCCCTTTGTGTCTTTATGTCTTCATGGTTTAAATAACCTATACCGTCGGAGTGCCACCCGTTACCTGAACCGTCGATGACGTCATGTAGCTCGAATCCTGCGAAGCAAGCAATACATACACTGCCGCGAGTTCCGCCGGTTGCCCCGCACGTTTCAACGGCACATCAGCACCAAAAGTTTTCACCTTTTCTGCAGGCATGGTGGCAGGTATCAGTGGTGTCCAGATCGGACCTGGCGCCACGCAATTCACCCGGATGCCTTTCTCTGCCCACAGCTGCCCGAGGTTAGCCGTAAAATTTTGAATGGCCCCCTTGGTGGCCGCATAAGCGAATAATATAGGTGTTGGTTTGTAC
>JBBSSY010000209.1:0-6257 GCA_038241595.1 Chitinophagales bacterium
ATTTCAGCGGTACCCAGGAAATCATTAGTAAGTCATCCGTTGCGCAGGGCATAGAATTACTGGTTATTAACAGCAATCTTTCAGCCTATTGCATGTATGATGGAAGCAACGGAAGCTATGTCAGTTACCCGCTTACAAACATGGCCGTTGGTGTGTGGTACCATGTAGCATTTACATGGAGCGGCACAAAGGAATCGATGCAGTTGTATGTAAATGGAAATGCTGTTGGTACACGTACAGATTTCGGGAATATCAATCCAACTGGAATTGCTAACCCGGCTGCAAAGCTTCGTATCGGCGCCTGGACAGACGCTTCACTCATTCGTCCGTTTGCCGGCAATATTGATGAAGTTCGAATCTGGAATGTCGCCCGTTCGGTTACGGAGCTTAAAGCAGGGATGTACGGCACCGTGCCTCCTGCAACCGCCGGGCTGCTTGGATATTACAAACTGAATGAAGGCAGTGGCACCACCACAGCCAATAATAGCTTAAGTACGGCAGCCGTCGCCACGAGCGGTGGTATTTCAATGAATGGAACCGCGTGGCTAGATGCGTCTCCGGTGCAATACAGCGAAAATGCATTGCATTTCAACGGCGTAAACGACTACCTTGTTGCTCCAACCAGCGCAGCGTATGATTTTACAACCGGCACCATCGAGTGCTGGATACGTACAGAGAACCTCGTAGGCAATGCCTGTATCTTAGGCAACCGCGGCGGTGGCAACGCGAGGTATAGCTTTCATATTTCTTCAACGGCGATCGGGATGTGGAACGGGGGGTCGTACCTCACCCGGCCATATACCATATTACCCGGTCAATGGTATCACCTGGCCTTTGTTTGTACTCCATCCAATACTATGATCTATGTAAATGGAGTGTCTATCGGAAACACGGGTAATGCGGTAGGAGCTACGACCGGCTTGCCTTTTTATATTGGCATTGCCACCAATACCACTGGTTTTATGGAACCATTTACAGGAAGTATTGATGAGGTCCGCATTTGGAATGTCGCGCGCACGCCGGCACAGATCACGGGCAATATGAACCTGTCTTTAACAGGTTCCGAGACAAACCTGGTTGGTTAATTCGGCTTGAACCAGGGCATCCCTGCAGGCAATAATCTTGGACTGTTGACGGCCGTGGAAAGTACTACCGCCAGCAACCATGCCACCTTGTCGAACTTCAGCCTGCTGGGCAGTTCATCGAACTGGGTCAGTCATTCCACTGAGTCTGCCAACCCGGCACCCATTATTACTTCATTCTCGCCAGCAAGCGGAGCGGTAGGATCCTCGGTTGTGATCAGTGGTAACAACTTTAATACAACGCCGGCTAACAACATCGTTTACTTCGGTTCCACAAGGGCAACGGTTACGGCCTCCAGCACCACATCTATTACAGCGACGGTACCATCAGGCGCTTCCTTCCAGCCGATAACGGTGATGAACACTTCCTACGCCTTGATGGGGGCTTCTCAACAATCATTTGACGTAAAATACGCTGGCGGCGTGCTCGCTTATACCGCTACAACCGATATTGCCAGTATCAACGTGCCTAAAGTATTAACTTATGGCGACCTTGATAATGACGGTAGAACTGACCTGGTTTACACCAACTATTCTGTTAACAGTGTAAGTGTGGTGCAGAACGCAAGTACAAGCGGTGTTATCAGTTTGAGTGCGCCCCAGGTTATCACTTGCGGCAACAATCCGTTTGGCGTAGCGCTCGGCGACCTTGACGGCGATGGCAAAAAAGATATGGTCGTGGCAAACGCAGGCAGCAATACGCTATCGGTGTACCGTAACACCAGTATCACCGGTACCATCTCGTTTGCTGCACCTATAACGTACAATACCGGATTTTCACCCCGCGGACTAACCATTGGGGACCTGGATGGGGATGGCAAACCCGAAATCATTGCCACTACCAGCAGTTCATACTCGCTTGATATATTTAAAAACCAGTCAACCATTGGTGCACTTGCCTTTGCTGCCAAACAAAGCCTGGCGGTGAACAACCCGGAATCCGTAATAGTTGCTGATTTAGATGGCGATGGTAAACAAGATCTGGCAGCGACCAATGGAAACAACAATGGGGTAACCGCGTTCCTGAATACGAGCTCAGGTAGCACCATCAGCTTTGGTGCGGCTGCTCATTTTGCTGCCGGAGATTATACGCTCGCACTGGTACCTGCGGACATCGATGGCGACGGAAAGCTTGACCTGGCAGTAGCTAACCGCGGTTCCTCAACCATGTCGATACTCCGAAATACCAGTTCGGTTGGGGCGCTCAGTTTTGCAATACAACAATCATTTACAACCGGTTCCACACCATTCTGGTTAAATGTAAGTGACATCAACGGAGATGGTAAGACTGATATAGTAACAGCTAACCAGGACGGCAATTCGGTATCTGTATTGCTTAATAAAAGCACACCCGGCGTACTTTCTATCAATGCAAAAACAGATTATTCGGTCGGTACAACCCCGGTATCAGTTGTTGCAACGGATATGGACGGAGATGCCAAGCCTGATATCATGAGCGCCAATGTGGGAGGCAGTTCCATCTCTTACCTCCGCAACACGCAGGCAATACTGCCCGTTTCAGGTCTTGCGCTGGCTGCCAATAAAAAAGGTACGGGTATCATACTCAACTGGAGCACCCTGGGGGAAAGCAATACAAATGTCTTTGATGTTGAAAAAAGTTCCGATGGGATTACATTCACCAAAATAGGAACGGTGAAAGCTGCTGGCAGTTCTTCACAAAAATCAAACTATCTGTTTGAAGACGGTCGTCCGTATGCAGGGGCAAATTACTACCGCTTAGCCCTGGTCGACGATGATGCAAATCGAAAATTTTCAGCGGTTATTATCATCCGCTGGCAGGATGCCAGTGAATTGACAATCACGCTCGCGCCGCAACCGGTGATCAGCACGATGAATGTAAGCATCAACGGCAATAGTCATAAGGGAGACTTTATCATTTTTAATGCGAGCGGCCGGATGCTCAAACGGTACCCTGTAACCGCAGGCACTTCCAGCTTCCAGGTAGACAGAAGCGGCATGCCGTCTGGAATTTACTTCTATAAATTTGTTACTGAAACCGGAGAAATAAAAGGCAGCGGAAAGATTATCGCGAACTAGTTTGATTGATTAATGGTAAAAAATCCCCTTCCTGAAGAAGGGGATTTTTATTAGGCTATATTCACGTTTATGTGATCCCTGCAGCGTGGGAACGTGTTGATTTATTTCTCATCGTACAGCGAAGGTCATGACGCGGGCAAAAACACTTGGAGTTTAAAACCCTTTCCTGGTTTTGAGGTAATTGTTATGATGCCTCCAAACAGTTCGGCCCTGCTTTTAATGTTCCTGATGCCAACACCCGAAACCTTTTTGCTTAGGTCGAACCCTTTTCCGTTATCCGAGATCTGCAAGGTGATCTGATTCCCACTGCCATCCAATGCCACACTTGCGCGGCTGGCACCTGAATGTTTAACGATATTATTGAATTGCTCCTGCACGATTCTAAAGATATTTAAGCGGAGTTTATCGCTAAGAATGTCTTCCCGCAAATTAATGATTGATATCTTAATTTTTATCGGGTGAGCAAGTACAAGGTCGTCCAGTAGAATCCTAATGCTTTCTGAAAGGCCGAAAATGATAACCGGTGTTACCAGCGTCTTGGACATTTTCCGGATTTCTTCAATAACATGGGCGATATAAACGGACGATTTGTCAAGGCACATCTGGCGGTTCTCGCCATCGTTTTTTGCAAGCTCAATGTATAATTTTGTGGCGCCAAGAATGTGTGTAAGGTTGTCGTGCATTTCGCGGCCAATTTCTTCCCGTTCATTTTCCTGGGCGGTAAGCACGGCGTCGGTGATTTCTTTCTGCCTGATCATTCGTTCCTCCGATAATTTCTCCTGTAACAAAATCTTTTCGGTAACATCGGTTTGCATCGAAAAGTACTGTACACATTGTCCGTCACTACCAAGTACGGCCTGCCCTTGCATTTGCATCCAGATTCTGACACCGGCTTTGGTATAATTTAAGATCTCGCAGTCGAAGTCCAGATTTTGATGTATCCTGTCTCTGATGTATTCAATCGTTATGGGGTCAGTATCGGCACCCTGCAGTACACTGCCGGGTGTTTTGCCGATTACTTCGTTTGGCTCATAACCGGTGATCCGCGTAAAGGCTTCATTTACCCACGTAATTTTTTGCCAGCAGTCTGTAATAATTATGGCATTAATTGTCTGCCTCGCAATGACAGAAAATCTTTTTTCACTTTCCTTGAGTCGCAGTTCCGAGTGCTTGCGTAATGTTATGTCTTCGGTTGCGCCAATCATCCTGTTGGTATTCCCATCACTGTCGAATAAAATATGGCCCCTGTCGTGAACGTACGCATAGGTTCCGTCTGATCGCTGGAAACGGTACTCCTCTTCCCAGACTGTCCGGGATCCGGCTGCCATAAATTTGCCCAATTTGTCGAGTACCCGGTCCCGGTCATCCGGGTGCAACCGGCTTTCCCAGAAATCTTGCGGGATCAGTGAATGTTCGATGGGATACCCAAATAACCGCCGGTGAGCACCGTCGATCCAGAAAATTTCACGCGTTTGAAAGTTCCACTCCCAGAGGCATTCATTGGTGAATTCCATCACAAAGCGATACAAATCGTTTAATACCTGCACCTGCTGTTCCGGGTGTTCCTGCGTACCGGATAATTTGCTGCTTTTGAAAGAAACCGACAAGGTCTCCTTAAAATAATAAGTTGTCACATCGTACCAGGCCCCCATTTCACCCCAGTATTCCTCAAAATGAAAAGGTATCTCCCGAATCGTAGATTTGTGATATATCGTGTAGAATTGCCGCGGCAGAATTTTCGACAAACGATCCCAAAGGTTATTACCCAGCATGTCTTTTTCAGAGAAACCAAGAATTTTTTCCGCCGCTTTATTCCACAAAGTTACGGTCCAGTTGGGGTCGACTGTGAAAAATCCATTGATGATCGTTTCCGTTATTGGCTTCCAAAATGTATTTTTCTGAACTGACCTTTTTGGGGGATTAAGTTTTTTAAGCAGGTTGGGTTCCATACGTAATAGTTGTGGTCGGCAGCGTAGCCATGTCATTCACGCTATGAAACGGCGCTGCCTGGTTTTTCAAAAGACTGCGATTTTTATAATATTTCAACTCCAGGCATTCCTATTGTTCCTCATAACCCTGTTTGCACGGGAGTGTAACTTTAAAAAGCGATCCTTCCTGCTGGCTGCTTTCGACAGCTATAATACCATGATGCTGGGTAGCTATCTTCCTGCAGATGGCGAGCCCGATGCCTGATCCGGCCGTTGGCATATCAGTTTCAATTTTTTGGAAGATGACAAAGACACGGTGGTGGTACTGGGCATCGATCCCGATGCCATTGTCCTCGATCAGCAATTCACAGAAGTCCCGTTCCTGGCCTGGAATTACATGCTGACCAGTTACAGGGCGTTTTATCACGTGATGCGAGATGATAATCTGGCATTTTATTTCCGGCTTCCTGAACTTGAGTGAATTTTCGATCATGTGCTGGAAAAGTTGTACCATCTGCACATAATTGGCTTCAATTTCCGGCAGTTCCTCTTTTACAATGATCTCGGCGTCGGCTTCCTTGATTTCGCTGTCGAGATTTTCCAGCACATTGCGCAAAACCTGCTGTAACTGTATTTTCTCAAATACGAATCCCTTGCGGTCCTGGGCGTCATAATGTGCGACGTCGTCGAGCAGCGTTTGCATCCGCTCCGAAGCTTTCTGGATACTCGCTGACCCCTCAACTACCTTGTTATGGATCATTGAATAGTATTCGTTGATCAGCTGTTCGCTGTAGGTGATGATCTTTGTGATGGACCGCTCCGTTTCAACGTTGGCAGTAAATGCTATTTTTGCCAGTTCTACATTTGTATCTTCCAGTACGCTGATATTTTCCCTCAATTGGTTGTGCAACTTAACCAGGTGTGTATCCGAACGAATGCGTTCCTCGATGGCTTTTTTCAAAGCGGCATTGATCGTCAGCAATTGTATTTCAGCGTTTTTTTGTTCGGTTAGATCAGTGAATACAAGATTAAGCGCCACAAAATCCTGCAAGGGCAGCATGGTAAATGAAACCGTATAAAATTTTCTGACCGTATCCGGGTGTTCGACTTTTATCTCGACTTTAGTACGTTCGTCGGCCGGGTCGTCGGGGTGAAGTTCGAAGCGCTCGCGCGCAAGATCCGGTAAATA
>JBBSSY010000210.1:0-6255 GCA_038241595.1 Chitinophagales bacterium
ACCTGTATCGGTTATGGTTCCAACTTTGAATACCAGAGTCCCGATGCTGCTAAACTGCGCGAAAACATCGAGCAGACAAAGGTCTATATTAAATTGTGCAAAGACATTGGCGCCAGTGGTATCAAGGTAAAACCCAATGGCATTCCTGACCAGGTTCCGCGGGAAAAAACCTTTGCGCAAATTGCGGCTTCCCTGAACGAAGTCGGCAAATTCGCCAAAGATTACGGACAGTTGATCCGTGTAGAAGTGCATGGCAACAAATCTCAGGAATTGCCCAACATGAAGGCGATTTTTGAACAGGTGACAGAGCCCAATGTCAAAATCTGCTGGAACAGCAACCCGCAAGACCTGTTGCCGCCCGGCCTCGAAGGCAACTTTAATATGGTAAAAAAATGGATCGGGGATACCGTTCACCTGCGCACCCTGGACACGAAGGACTATCCCTACGAACAACTTTTTAAATTATTTGCCGGGATCCATTACACCGGCTGGATGCTGTTGGAAGAAACGACCACGCACCCGGATATTATCGCTGCCATGAAGGCGCAGCTTAATTTATTTAATACCCTGGTGAGTAACACCAGGCAGGCATAATAATACTTATTTTTTCTTCCACCATTGCCGGCGCAGGTCAACGTCCGCCCTGCATGACCGCCGCCGCGACCTGGAGTAATATTGCACCGGGAGTGATTGGATTACCAGTCATGAAAAGGGAAGCAGGTAAGATCATACACAACTTTTTAACACATGCATTTTTACAAAGCCTTCGCCCGCGCTCATACTTACTGCCTCATAGCCACGATCATTGTCGCCTTGCCCGGCATAGCCACCGGGCAGCCGCAAGATACCGGTCGCATAAATGCCCGTAAGCATATTGCCCATTTATTCCAGCCGCCTGCTGCTTTTCAAAACCAGTACGGCGATTACCCGTCTCCGTTAACATTTTACGACGGGCATAAAGTAAAAACACCTGCTGACTGGCAGAAACGGCGCGCGGAAATTGCCGCACGCTGGAACGGCCTGCTCGGCATTTGGCCGCCATTGCTGACCACGCAACGGCTCCAGCTGCTCGATTCGGTACGTCGGGAGAATTTTATGCAATATCGTGTCAAGTTCCACTGGACGCCGGCCGAAGAAACCACGGGGTACCTGCTGGTGCCCGACGGCGCTGGTAAAAAGCCAGCGGTAGTAACGGTGTTTTACGAACCCGAAACGGCGATTGGTCTCGCGGACTCCAGCCACCCCTACCGTGATTTTGCGTACCAGCTGGCGAAACGGGGTTTCGTCACCCTGTCCATTGGCACCACCGCGGCAACAAAGGCGGCGACCTTTTCGCTGTATTACCCGGACATAGATCATGCCCGGGTGCAACCCTTGTCGATGCTCGCATGTGCCGCTGCCAATGCCTGGTATGTATTGTCTAAAGTGCCACAGGTAGATTCGACGCGCATCGGCATCATGGGCCATTCGTTCGGTGGCAAGTGGGCGATGTTTGCCTCCTGTCTCTTTCCAAAATTCGCGGCGGCAGTATGGTCCGATCCAGGTATCGTGTTCGATGAGAGCCGCAAGGATGTAAATTACTGGGAGCCCTGGTACCTGGGTTACCACCCTAAACCGTGGCGGCCTCGTGGGCTGATCACGCCGCAGAATCCGGCCCGGGGACTGTACCCTGAACTGGTGCGCCAGGGACTGGACCTGCATGAACTGCATGCGCTTATGGCCCCGCGTCCCTTCCTGGTGTCTGGGGGTTCAGAGGATACCGAAAAACGCTGGATACCGCTCAATCATACCATCGCAGTAAACCGTTTGTTAGGCTACGAGAATCGCGTGGCCATGAGCAATCGTCCCGCTCATTCACCCACCGCTGCCTCCAATGAAGAGGCGTATGAATTTTTGATTGCCACCCTGGGACGATAAAGCTTTCCTAAAAGCAGGAAGAAATAGAAAGCCCGCACCGTCCATCCCGTCCATCGTTGTATATTTACAGCACCATGAACAGACGTACCGCGATAACAAACCTCACCGCCATTACGATCGGTATCACCTTCTTTCCGGCTTGTTCAGACAATCACAGCCAGGCCTCGATTGCTTTAACAAATATTCGCATTTCGGCGGTGCAGGAAAAGCTCCTTGCAGACATCGCAGCGACCATCATCCCATTGACAGATACACCTGGCGCGAAGGAACTCGGCGCGCACCTGTTCGTGTTAAAAATGGTAGATGATTGTTACGAGAAAGACATTCAACAGGCATTTGTCAAAGGATTAGATGAAGTGGAAATCACCGCCAAAAGACGTTTGGGCGGATCGTTCCCGGAACGTAGCCTTGCGGAGAAAAAAATGCTGCTGGAGGAAATAGAAAAAGGCACCGGTTATTCCGCAGACCTGGTCGCCTTTTATAAAATCATGAAACAGCGGACTATACAGGGTTTCATGACATCCAAATACGTCGTGAGAGATATAGAACATTATGAACTGATTCCTTCGGTTACCTATAACGGTTATTACCCGTTAGCAAAAAAATAAACAGAACAATGGGAGATATTGATAAAGGCACGCTTAAAGACCGCACGTTCGATGCAATCGTGATCGGGTCAGGTATGAGTGGCGGGTGGGCGGCAAAAGAATTTACAGAAAAGGGTTTTAAAACTTTGGTGCTAGAACGGGGACGTGATGTAAAGCACATCAAGGACTATCCCACCGCCAATAAATTCCCCTATGAATTTGAACACCGTGGTGAATTGCCGCTCACGATTAAAAACGCAAACCCTATAATAAACCGTTGTTATGCTTTCAATGAAGAGGCGGCGCATTTTTTTGTAAAGGATGCCGAGCATCCGTACGTACAGGACAAGCCGTTCGACTGGATCCGCGGTTACCAGGTGGGCGGCAAGTCGCTGATGTGGGCCAAGGCGACGCAGCGCTGGAGCGACTTTGACTACGAAGGCCCCGCCCGTGACGGTTTCGCCGTCGACTGGCCCATCCGCTACAAAGACATGGCGCCCTGGTACAGCCACGTGGAAAAATTTGCGGGCATTGCAGGCAACCGCGATGGCCTGGCACAATTGCCGGACGGGGAATTCCTCCCTGCATTTCCACTCAATGCCGTAGAAGATTATTTTAAGCAACAACTCCTGCAAAAATACGAACACCGCCACGTGATCAGCGAGCGCGTGGCGCACCTCACAAAACCGAATCCTATACACCTTCAACAGGGTCGCTCGCAATGCCTGACGCGCGACCTGTGCGTGCGGGGATGCCCGCTGGGCGGTTACTTCAGCAGCAACGCTTCTACCATTCCCTGGGCGGAGAAAACGGGTAGGATGACCCTGCGCCCTTACTCGGTGGTTCATTCAATTATTTACGATGAACAAAAAGGCAAGGCTACCGGGGTGCGCGTGATCGATGCCAATAGCAAAGCTTCCTTTGAGTATTACGCCCCCGTTATTTTTGTAAATGCCGGCGCCCTTAATTCAAACCTGCTCCTGCTCAATTCCACATCTTCCCGTTTCCCGAATGGACTTGGCAATGACAACGGCCTGATGGGTAAGTTCGTTGCTTTTCACAATTACAGTGCGCGCATCACGGCTACATACGATGGCTTTAAAGACCTCACGACCATTGGCCGAAACCCGGCTGGTGGCGGGTATATGCCGCGTTTCCGCAACCTGTATAAACAAGAAACCAATTTCCTGCGCGGCTATGCAGCCGGTTTTTCCGCGTATCGCAGTTCCAGCCGCGATTCGTCGGGCGTAGGTGCCGATCTTAAAGACCGGCTGTTACACCCCGAAACGGGCCCCTGGAAAGTGGGTTCGCATATGATGGGTGAAACCATCCCTAAGGAAAGCAATATGGTGAGTCTTGACAAGACACAACAGGATGCCTGGGGCATCCCGTTGTTAAAGATTTCGGTGGATTACGACGACAACGATGCGAAAATGAGACAGGATTATTTTGAACAGTTCACCGAGATGCTGACCGAGACCGGTTTTGTTAACATAGAAACACATATATCCGATCAGAACCCGGGCAATGACATCCACGAGATGGGTGGTGTCCGCATGGGAAAAGATCCAAAAACTTCCTTGCTCAACAAATGGCACCAACTGCATGCGTGCAGAAATGTGTACGTTACCGACGGCGCCTGTATGACATCGACGTCAACACAAAATCCGTCGCTGACTTTTATGGCCTTTACGGCGCGGGCGGTGGATCACGCCGTCGGCGCGCTGAAGCGCGGGGAGATATAGGATTAGCTTTCAGCTAACGGGAATGACGTATACCTCATACCCACATTTAAAACATTAAAAGTGAACAGCCTCATGAAACGTCGGTCGCTCCTGAAAACAATTTCCCTGCTGCCCCTCTTCGGTGGCATCGCGTATAAGATCAAGGCGTCGCCTCAAATGGCCGATGTCGCTAAAACGGACCTGTTCAAAGAACTTAACATCCGGACTTTTATAAACGCTGCCGGCACGCTCACGTTCATGACAGGCAGCCTCATGCGTGATGATGTTCTGGCTGCCATCAACAGTACCTCCAGGCAGTTCTGTATGCTGGATGACGTACAGGATGCGGTAGGTGCAGCCATTGCAAAGATGGCACACGCAGAAGCCGCCACGGTCACCAGCGGCGCCGATTCCGCGATGACGCTTGGGCTTGCCGGCATCCTCACCGGCACCGACATGAAAAAGGTTGGTATGCTGCCACACCTGGAAGGCACCGGTCTGAAGTCGGAGGTCATTTGCCAGAAAGCACACAGCGATGCTTATAACCATGCCTTCAAGATCACCGGTTGTACAATCATCCTGGTGGAAACGCGGGAAGATGTGGAGAAAGCCATCAACGAGAAAACGGCGATGATGCATTTTCTCAATTACAATACCAATCTCGGCAAGATTAAACACGAAGAATGGCTCGAACTGGGCAAGAAATTCAATATACCGACCTCCATCGATATCGCGGCAGATGTGCCACCGGTTGCGAATCTCTGGAAGTTCAACGATATGGGTTTCGACCTGGTATTCCTTTCGGGTGGCAAGGCGATTCGTGCACCCCAGAGTACCGGTATTTTGATGGGTCGTAAAAATCTCATCGCGGCCGCACGACTGAATGCCCCGCCACGAGCCGTTAACATTGGCCGCGGTCATAAAGTAAATAAAGAGGAGATCATTGGTGTATATGCGGCGCTGAAAAGTTACCTCGCCATGGATCACGACAAAGAGTGGAAACAGTGGGAGACAGGCATCGCCCTTATTGAAAACGCGGTTAAGCAAATCCCCGGCATCAGCACAAAAGTTTTTGTAGAACCGATCGGCAACCAGACGCCGCAGCTCACCGTCAGCTGGGATGATACTCAAATTAAACTTACGGGTGCGATGCTAAAAAACAACCTGCGCATGGGTACCCCATCGATTGAAGCGAGTTTTTCGGGCCTGCCGCTTTTTATGGGACAGGCGACACCACCAGACCCGAATGCAACCGGCAAAAACCAGGTAACTGTCACCGTCTGGATGATGCAGCCCGGCGAAGAAAAAATAGTGGCAGAACGGTTGCGGGAGGAATTTACCAAGGCGCGCAGCGCCTGAGATCTTTTAGGTCAAGCTTGTGGGATGTATACAGGCTGTCCAATAATCAACCAGGATCCTGACCGATTTCTTTAGCGCTTCAAAATTGGATTCTTTTATAAAGAAGCCCTGCACCGTCATCAGGTACGCGGCCTCTACTTCCTTCTTTTTGGCAGTGGTAGAAAAGAAAACAAACGGGATGCTTTTTTTGCGCATTTCTTCGTTTTCGTGGATTTTTTTGAGGAGTTCCATCCCGTTGATCTTAGGCATATTGATGTCTGAGAGGATCAAAAATGGCGGGGTTTCCAGCGAAGACAGGAGATCCCAGGCTTCGCTGCCATTCTCACACCAGAGGAGTTCATGTGTTACCTCCAATGCTTTGAGTACTTCCTTAAAAAGTTCCTTGTCTTCTTCGTCATCATCTATTAGAATGATCGGGCCTTTATTCACCACTTTTTCCATTTTGACAAATATATCGGTTTTTAAACGAGGAAGGCACAAAGACAGGTTAATGATATGAGGTACGAGCTATGGGGTATGCGCTAATAAGAGTCTTTTGCCCATACCTCGTACCCACATGTCTTTGTGCCTTCCTGGTTGTTGTTAATATCTTAAAAGTTAAAACCGAGTGCTACATGTCCTGAAGGCATGATGAGTTTTGGTGCGCAATCAAAAACGTCGTAGGAAGG
>JBBSSY010000211.1:0-6227 GCA_038241595.1 Chitinophagales bacterium
CCGGTGTAACCCCATATGCGCCCAAAGCAGACAGGAAGTTGTCATTCACAATAATCCAGCGCTGGGTAAGCGGCGACATAAATACCGAAAAATAAGGGGCGGGTTTATAATTGGCACCGAGTGAAAAGATCACATAAGCCGGTGCAAGGAAATTGGATGTTTTTGTTTTCAACTGGTTGCCCGTTGTTCCCTTCACGTATTCATAACCGGGAGTAAATTGCGACCTGAAATTAAACAATGCGCCCAAATTCCATTTTTTGCCGACTGCGTACCCGTATTTGGATACCAGGTCAATTCGGTCATCACTTTTTCTTGTACCGAGACTGGTCGTGCTGATGTAGCCGTAACCAAGGTCCAGTGTGTTGTCCCAGGAGTTCTTATTCTTTTTATAAAAGGCGAAAAGGCTCAAAAAACCTGTTGCAGAGAAAGATGACTTATCACCACCGCCCTGCCAGTTGCTAAGCGATCCCTGGGAAAGATTGAAGGTAAAAAGACCCCCTTTTTTCCATATGGCCGGTATGGTGTCGGCGGGGTCTTTACCAACTGTTTTGGCCGATGCCGCTTTGAATTCCTGGACCGTGGGATCCTGTGCCTGTACTGTAGTGATTAGCGTGGCTGCTGCGACGAAACAGACTAAAAATTTCATAAGATGGGTATTTGAAAGATATGTTGTTCTTGTATTACTGTGGCGTTTATGGGATGGTGGTAGTTGTTGTACTGCCCATTTTGGTTTTGATTTTTAAAATGCTGTTTATATTCCTGTTAAAAGGCATTTGTTATTCGATAAGAAAATGTCATGCATTTGAGCGTGCATGACGGATATTTTGTAATTATTTAAGCATATTTTTTGCTTTGTCCACGATGCCTGAGTTGTTGAACAGGGCTTTCAAGTCCTGCAAGTCGACATCGCCGTCTCCGTCTGCATCGAGACCGGCTTTGGCCTTGCTGAGTAGTGACGCCATATTCAAACCGGAAGTTTTACCCCCGCTGAGTTCATTAAAGAGGCGCTGTATATCAAAAGATTTATCGGCTGGATCATTCGCCTTCGATACAAGTTGCGTCATGACGCCCGGCAGGAATGAACTGGCAAGTCCGCTTGCGGCCGCTCTATCCATGCCAAATTTTGAAGCAAAATTACTGGTGAACTGGCTGCCGATGGCCTCAACAACCGGGCTCGATGCTACCGTGGCTGTTTCGCCATTAAAAAGTTGCATGACTTTGCTTACGCCGCCGCCTGCCAGTACGGATTACAGGCCGTCGAGAATGGAGGTACCTGCAACGGTTACCGCCTCGTCTTTACGGTCCGCTGGTATTGAAGGCGATTGCAATAAACCGCCTGCATTCTGGCGTACAAGATCGATGATACTGTTTAACATCTGGTTTAGTTTATTAATGAATAGTTGTGGCTGAACTGGCACCTGGCAGTAATGAACCGGAGCCGGCATAATTATAAATAAATAGTGAATAACCGGAGATTGTCTGGATGGCATTCAGTTTCAATGTAAGTTTCCGTACAATTTTTTGCGGACACCCTGCGTCGAACATGATCAGCAGGTTGTCGCTTTTTTTTTCAATCATGGCGATGTGATGCTGCACATCGATTGTTGGGAACTCGGTCTTGAACTGGTCGTTGACGGTATCAATAATATTAGCCAGGAATATCTTTTTAAAACTGCGCAATTTCTTGGACATGGTGAATCATTTAAAGCGTGAAACTTTATATGTTTCATACAGGTACGGATTATTTTTTCTGAGGGCAGCAAAAACATCGCATAACGCGGTGCAGTTTAAAGCATCGTGTACGTTCACACAGATGGCTATGCATAGATAGTCTAAAACAAAATGCATGCAGGTACATAGCATACTACATAAGTTGCATAACACTTATTGCTTATTGGATTTCAATACAGATTGGCATTGCCGTTTGCAGAGACTTAACCAGGGATTTTAGTGGATAGATCCAATCAACGTAGCCAATCAGGCCGAACACAATATTCGTCGGTTATTAATGCTCGTTGTCGAAATCTATCTCATCATTACTGGCCAAATATATGATAAAATGAAATTCGTCAAAAACAGACCTTGATTTCAGTCAACTTCTTTCTTTGAAGAACGCTTTGAAAAGATACGCGCTCGGCAACGTATTTACAAAAGAAGATGGCTAAATAAAAATTGTTTAAGCCGACGCTTGTTTATGACCTAAAGAATTCATCAAAATGAAGAAATTATCATGTCTGCATAAAAAAGATTGCGCAGAATCCGTTGTACTGGTTGTGAATTACGAAGACACAAAGGCACAAAGAAGCACAGAGAATGGCTTTGTGTTGGTTATTTCTCCGTGTTTCATTGTGCCTTCCTGCCCCATGGTTATTCGCCCATCCGGAACAGCGTATATCTACGAAATAATGTTGAAGCGATGAGCAGTAAAAAACAGTACAACTCCCGTATCCGCTACAAAATATATTGTCCAATTTTGGAAATACCCGAATGTTGGGATGACCCGGTAGAACTTGTATTTCGTCCCAACATTCCGGGTAACTAGTGTTATGTTAAGCATGAAACGGAGCATGGCTATCAGCTATCAGCTATCAGCCATCAGCCATCAGCTAAGAATGATTTATGTTCAACTGATAGGTAAATTATTATGCGGATAAAATGTAGACTCTTTTTAATAAACTCAGATAATGAAAACGATATTTTCGTCAAATCTTAAGATAAAAGCTTAGGCTGATAGCTGATAGCTGATAGCCAGTGCGCCAAAACACAGTCAACTTTAACACTAGTAGTATGGCAAAAGTTTTATGGCAGCGTCGTCGAATGTAAACCGCTCGAGACTTGTCAATAGACTCAACCTGGCTGCAAGCCTCGAGCGAGGTGTGCCACCTGAATTATACACCGGAATTTTGGCAAACGGAGAATACATTTGGTGCCAGATTCGAGCTAACGGAATAGTTTCTAATTTACAGTTTATGGTTTATAGTTAAAGAATACCCGCGAGTATGTACATAACTATAAACCATAAACTACAAACCATAAACGGTTTTATTTGCGGGTTTTAATTGGAATGTTTTAAATGATGCATAAATACGCAATGTTCTGTAAGTAACTGCGAAGATGAAACGCGCCAGGATATGACACCGTTGTGTGGCACAGTTACGCAGCCTGTGCTCTTGTCTGCCTAGACGGTGCGCCATACACGGCTACTGCCCTATGCTTGATTGTGTCGGGCTAAACTTGAAATAACTGTCAATTGCAAATTGCCAACCGCAAATTGTCAACTGCAACTGCCATTCATGGTTGGCAAACAGCAATCTGTTATCTTGCCCCCATGAATCCAGGTTTACTGTCCGCAGCACTCGTCCATCAACTTCAGCAGCAGGCACCTGCGGCAGAGGCACAGGGGCAATTAACCGCTGAACAACTTGCCATCATTTACCGCGAGCATTGGTTCGGCATCTTTGTGCCTCAAGATTACGGTGGCCTGGGCCTCAGCTTGCCCCAGGCCGTGCGGCTTGAAGAAAATATTGCCTTTGCCGATGGCAGTGTGGGTTGGGTGGTAACCCTTTGTGCCGGCGCGGGCATGTTTATCGGTTACCTGGACGAAGCGTTGAGGACCGAAATCTTCAGCGATCCATTCGTTTGCCTCGCAGGCAGCGGACAGGCATACGGCCAAGCAACCAAATACGGGAACGAATATATCGTGACCGGCCACTGGCCATATGCCAGCGGATCGCCGCATGCCACCCATTTTACAGCGAATTGCCAGGTGGAGGGTACCGATGATGTACTGGCCTTTATTTTTAAACAGGGTGAAGTCACGCTGCAACCCACCTGGTCATATATCGGGCTGCAAGCCACCGCGGGATATTCCTTTTCCGTTCGTGAACTGGTTATACCGGCTAACCGTGCTTTTCGTATTTCTGCCAACCATATCACGTTGCCCGATCCTGTGTACCGCTTTCCTTTTGAGCAACTCGCCGAATCCACCATCGCTGGCACCCTGGCCGGTATGTGTACGGGTTTTTTTGACCTGGCCGAACAATACCTGGTAGCCAGGCAACAAACCAACCCGGGTCCTGTAGTTTCAAAAGGTATTGATCATCTATCCGTTTGCAGGAAGCAAACGGAATCGGCGCGCGAAACATTTTATCAAGCTTTGGACGAATGCTGGGCCGCCCATGTCAGCGGCACTAACAAGCTACACCTACTGAAAGCCGTGAGTAGACAGAGTCGTTGTTTCGCAGCAATCTCCCGGAACCTAGTAAACGAGCTTTACCCATATTGTGGCCTGGAGGCAGCAAGAACCGTTTCGCCGATCAACCAGGTCTGGCGGAATATTAATACCGCCAGCCAGCACCATATTTTGTTGTGACGCACCACCGGGGCGCTTTTTCTTTAAAATTATTCCGGCATCACCCCAGGCGGCTTACGCAACTCACCTTGATTGCTGTCACAGCCGTGAGCCGTAACCAGATCACCAGCAGCATTACCGGGTTTCCCTGATTTTACCTATACATTTTTGATAATTGATTTGCTGCAATTATTCTCTAACTTCCAAGCCGAAGCCTTATTAAAACGCACTACCACATGGATCAATCAGAAATGTCAGGTTTGGGTCAAAGCCGTCGCAATTTTCTCAAACAAACTGCCCTCACCGCCGCCGCGCTGGCAGCTGGCGACGTGATGGCTGCCGCCTCTGCCCCGGGGCCAGCCCCATCGCTAAACGACCAGGCCGCCGGCCCTTGGTATAAAACCGTCACACGCTGGGGACAGGTAAACATTACTGAGAAGGATCCGGCAAATTATGACATCGAATGGTGGCGGAAATTCTGGAAGGAAACAGATACCCGCGGCATCATCGCCAATGCAGGTGGGATCGTCGCATATTATCCCACCAAAATTCCTTTTCACCACAAGGCGGAATACCTGCAGGGCTCGGATCTCTTCGGCGACCTGACAAAAGCTGCGCGGAAAGACGGGCTGGCCGTTTTTGCGCGTATGGATTCAAACCGCGCGCACGAAGACTTTTACCAGGCGCACCCAGCGTGGTTCGCCGTCAACGCGGAGGGTAAACCCTATAAAGCCGCCGACCTGTACATCGCGTGTGTCAATAGCCCCTACTACCAGGAACATATACCCGCTATTCTTACCGAAATTATCCAGTTGTACAAACCGGATGGCTTTACCGATAACAGCTGGAGCGGGTTGGGCCGCGAATCGATTTGTTATTGTCAATACTGCAAGCAGCGTTTCCTGGATAAAACCGGCCAACAGATCCCGCGGGTGAAAAACTGGAACGACAAAGTATATAAACAATGGATAAAATGGAATTATGACCGGAGACTGGAAATATGGGACCTGAACAACCGCACCACCAAAGCGGCCGGGGGTGAAAACTGTATCTGGTCGGGTATGAACAGTGGTTCTATCAGCGGGCAAAGCCGCAGTTTCCGCAACTATAAAGAAATATGTAAACGGGCCGATATCCTCATGCTCGATGACCAGTCGCGCTCGAATGAAACGGGCTTCCAGCACAACGGCGAGATCGGCAAGATGGTACATGGCCTGATGGGCTGGGACAAACTTGCGCCCGAAAGCATGGCGCAGTATCAGCATACGCGCCCCTGGTTCCGCCTTGCCAGCAAGCCGGCCGCCGAAGCGCGTATGTGGATGATCGACGGCATCGCCGGCGGCATCCAGCCCTGGTGGCATATGATCGCCGCCTACCATGAAGACCGGCGCATGTATCATTCGCCCGGGCCGGTATTTTTATGGCATAAGGCCAATGAAACATATCTCCTCAACCGTACGCCGGTGGCCAACATCGGCCTGGTTTGGTCGCAGGATAATGTTGATTTCTACGGCCGTGACACCGCGGAGGAACTCGTGGACCTGCCATGGCGCGGGATGACGCAGTCGCTCGTGCGGGCACGCATTCCATACCTTACCGTGCATGCTGATCATATCGAACGCGATGCCGGGAAATTTTCAGTGCTGATCCTGCCAAACCTGGCGCTGATGACTGATCCGCAGATCGCGGCCATTCGTAAATTTGTTAACAACGGCGGCAGCCTGATCGCCACCGGCGACACCAGCCTGTTCGATGAATGTGGCGATCCGCGTGCTGATTATGCGCTGGGTGATATTTTTGGGGCGCACCTTACAACGCGTCGCAGCAACGAGCCGTAACCGGTGATCGAAAAAATGGTCGGTGAGGTGTATCACAC
>JBBSSY010000212.1:0-6212 GCA_038241595.1 Chitinophagales bacterium
AAACAGCCTTAAAATAAACGATTGCGCCATGAAACAATCTTTTTTCTTTTTGTCAGCCCTTGTCTTTGGGGGTATGATGGTGGGAATACCCGCCTGTGAAACCAGTGCGAAGACGGAAATTGCGTCTTTTGAACGCATTCATCCCGACCTGGCTGCCATCATCTCTCCCGATGCCAGCGCTGAAGTAATTGCCGAAGGCTTTGATTGGACAGAGGGACCATTGTGGATAGAAAAAGAACAAATGCTGTTGTTCTCCGACATCCCGCAGAACAGTATTTTTAAATGGACCGCCGCAAAAGGAAAGGAGCTATACCTGAAGCCATCTGGCTATACCGGTACTGCACCGAGGGGCGGAGAAACAGGTTCCAACGGGCTCACCATCAACCCGGCGGGACAACTGGTTCTTTGCCAGCATGGAGACCGGCGGCTGGCGTATATGAACGCACCTGTCGGCAGCCCCAAAGCTGATTTTGTAACCATTGCCGACAATTTCCAGGGAAGGAAATTTGACAGTCCGAACGATGCGATGTATAGCACAAAGGGTGACCTCTACTTTACCGATCCGCCTTATGGCCTGGAGAAAAACGCGTCTGATCCGCTGAAGGAGGCTCCTTACCAAGGTGTATACCGCGTTCGCCCAGGGGGTGATATCACGTTGCTGACCACCGCGGTGCACCGGCCGAACGGGCTGGCATTTTTACCAGGGGAAAGAACGTTGCTCGTTGCAAGCTCAGATTCAACAAAAGCGGTCTGGTACAAGTTTGAATTAAATGATCAGGATTCACTCGTGAATGAAAGCATATTTTATGATGCGACCGCAGAGGCGCATACGATGGCCGGATTGCCGGATGGCATGAAGGTGGATAAAAATGGGAACGTGTTTGCAACTGGTCCCGGCGGGATCTGGATTTTCAACAAATCGGGCCTGGTCTTGGGTAAGATTCGAGTCAGCGGGCCGGTTTCCAATTGCGCATTTGCTGATGATCAAAAGACGTTGTTTATCACGGCCAACAATCGGGTGCTAAAGGTTACGCTGCGTCAATAACGATCATTTCCGCTCAATACTTTTATCGATTCCATGTCCGATGAGTGTACCTGCGATGGCCCCGGAAAGTGTGCCGACAATTATCCACCAGTAATTCATATTGCTGGCGAATGCTGTCAGGACGAGTGCCAGGACACCGACAAAAATTGCCATGACTGTGGCCGCGCTGCGACGTGGTTTGTGTTTCGCCGTTTCCAGGTGTTGGGGATGCGTATGGTCGGGGTGTTTATGTTTGCGGGAGCGTGCCATTTTTGCACATAAGGTACAAAGTATTAAGGACTTATTGGGAAAATGTGGAGAGGGGAAGACAAGTTTAAGGTTTAAGGTTTAAAGTTTAAAGTTGGTTCGAACAAAAACGCTCGCACCGCATGGTCATGCGCAGCGTTCGCGCAGATTAAAGTGTCTAAACCAGCAACCAGGCGGGAACGTCGGAAATAACACCCATAAACTATAAACTACAAACCATAAACTATAAACTACTCCGGCATTCTCAAATGATACGCCTTCGGCTTGACAAAAGACCGAAGCCCGGCATGCGATAACGCGACGCCGAAGCCCGAATGCTTGCGGCCGGTCCACGGCAGGGACGCGGTTACCCGGTCGCAGCAGTTCCAGTACCCCGTGCCTGCATCGATTTTTTCGAGGATGTTTTCAGCGCGCTGCTGGTCACTGCTGTACACGGATGCCGTAAGACCGTACTCGGTATCCTGCATCAGCCGGATCGCGGCTTCGTCGTCTGTTACTTTCATCACCCCGATCACCGGGCCGAACGTTTCTTCCTTCATCACGTCCATCGAATGATCCACATTCACCAAAAGCGTGGGTTCAAAATAGTAACCCCTTTGCGACAGCCGATGCCCGCCCGTAAGAACCACTGCCCCTTTGTCAATAGCATCCTGCACCTGCGCTTCCAGGAATGCCGGTTGTTGCCGGCGCGTTAACGGTCCTATATAAACGCCGGGATCGCCGGGTGCACCGGTCTTCCAGGACCTGATCTCCGCAAGCATGTTTTCGATATACTGATCGTATACCTTTTCGTGTACGTAAATGCGTTCCACGCTGCAACAACTTTGTCCGTTGTTGTAAAAGGCACCATCCGCGGTGGCAACTGCAACACTGGCAACGTCGGTAACATCGTCAGCAACATACAAAGGATCTTTCCCACCGAGTTCGCAATGGCAGGGAACCATTTTACGGGCAACGCTTTCGTAGACCTGTTGTCCGGTTTTCCAGGAACCGGTAAAAAAATAGCCATCGAACGGCAGGTCCAGCAACAGGCCACCTACGGTGCCCGAGCCAGCAGCTACCTGGAAAATATTTTCGGGTACCCCTGACCGGTGGAGCAGTCGCTGTATCTCGAGCCCCGTTAAAGTGGCATATTCAGACGGCTTATACATCACCGCATTGCCAGCCAGCAGCGCAGGGATAAAAACATTTACCCCCACCAGGTAGGGATAATTCCACGCGGATATATTGCAAATGACACCCAACGGCTCATACTTTATCTTTTCATGGGTACCGCCTTCATCGGTAACCATTTCATCCGATAAAGCCTGCTTGCTATTTTGCAGCATCCACGCAATCCGCGTCCGCGCTCCCTGTATTTCATTGCGTGACTGCTGCAGCGGTTTACCTACCTCCGAGGTAAGCACGGCTGCCAGCGCTTCCAGGTTCTTTTCAAGTAAATCGGCAAATTGCCGGAGTATAATTATTCTGTCGCTTAATGGTACCTTTTTCCATGATGGCTGCGCTGACCGGAGCGACCGGAATTTCTCCGCCAACGTATCGATGTTGTCATCTGTAATATGGCCGATTTCCGCTTCGGTTGCCGGATTTATGATTATCATGTCTGTTGCGTTTCTACGGATTTCTGATTACTGATTTCTGATTTCTGAAGACTGCCCGCTGCCACCGCTGCAAGGAAATTCGTTTTAATGCCCATCGAAAAAGGACTCTGCTGGTCGGTCATTCTTTCCGGGTGCCACTGCACCAGCAACAGGTAGGCCATGCCACACGGGTCGGAGCGTTCGAGCGCCTCCACGATGCCGTCGTCTGAAAAAGCGGCTGCCCGAAGCCCGCGCCCAATGTCGCCGGCGGCCTGGTGGTGCGCACTGTTGACGGTTCCGGAAAGCATACCGGACAGGCCGGCCAGTTGTGTTCCGGCGGTTACTGCGACCGGGTGATACCGGTCGTTCCCCTCCGCGATTTTCGAGTGGTTGTTTTTACCGATGGTCGGGATGTCAGCGATCAGCGTACCGCCAAAAAATACGTTAGTGATCTGCAACCCCCGGCAGATTCCAAGCAATGGTACCTGGTTTTCCTGGATATATGTCAACAGTTTCCATTCAAACACATCGCGCACCTCATCGATCGCGGTTGCATTTGGAATGTCGCCGGTTTCCTGGTGGTAGTAACGGGGATGGATATCCTGTCCGCCAGTGAGCACGATGCCATCGCAGGTTTTTACAAGATCGAAATCATGGTCGGCAGCGTCCAGTTTGATAACGGCAACACCTGGTTCACGTACAAACCAGTCATGGTAGAACTGGTAATTGCCGCAGGCCGTTAAACCGATTTTCATCATCCTGTTGTTCTTTCTGTTTGAATTAGTGTGGTCTATTTGCTTACAATGCTTTGTCATACAGGGCCCTGAAGTCTTCCCTCGACACGGGTCTTGGATTGTTGGGGTGGGCAAAATCGGCGATGGCGAGGTCGGCGAGTGTATCAAGGTGGTCTTCGCGCACGCCGATATCCCGCAGCGCATGCGGTATATTTATTTTTGCATTTAGTTCGAACAGGTATTTCACCACCGCTGAACCGGTCTCCTCCGCCAGTTCAAGGGTTCGCGCGATGCGGCGAAATTTATCTTCAGAGCCGGGTATATTAAATTCCATCCCGTATGGAAGGTTAACTGCATTGGCGAGACCGTGATGGGTATCGAGCAGGGCGGAGAGGGGATGCGCCAGCGAATGCACTACCCCGAGTCCTTTCTGAAAAGCGATCGCACCCATCATTGAAGCCATCAGCATCTGGCTGCGGGCGCGCAGGTCGGGACGATGAACAGCGGTCTCCAATGATGCCGCAATCAGCGCGATGCCTTCGAGCGCAATACCTTCACAGATCGGGTGGTACATTTTGGCCAGGAAGGCTTCCATATTGTGCGTGAGTGCATCCATGCCGGTGGCTGCCGTAATTAACGGGGGCAGTTCCATCGTAAGCATCGGGTCGGCGAAAACAATTTTCGCCATCAGTTTTGGCGAGAATAGGATCTTTTTCTGGTGGGTGATGTCATCGGCGATGATCGCACTGCGTCCGACCTCGCTGCCCGTGCCTGCAGTGGTAGGTATCGCGATGAAATGCGGTACATCATTGACCACGTGCACGTCTCCGCCAGTCAGGTCGTCGTATTTGAAGAGGTCTTCCCGGTGGTGAACGCGCAATACTATCGCACGGGCTACGTCGATTGCAGCACCGCCACCGATGCCAATGATACAGTCGCGGAATGTTGCGTCGTAGAGTTCGGTCCCTTTGTATACGTCTGATTTGACGGGGTTCTTATGGATGTCGAAAAAAAGTTCCACCGTCAGCCCCTTCACCCGCAAAGACTCTACAATCCGTTCAAGGAATGGCAATTCCGCTACCGTCGCATCAGTTACGATCAAGGGAGATGAGCAGTTATTTTTTGTAAGATAGTCTGGCAATTCGGTTACCACACCTGCTCCAAAGCGGATGGTCGTCGGAAAATTGAATTGACTGATGGTATTGATCATAGAAGAATAAACATTAACGGGTGAAGACAACTTATAACAGACCCGGGGGTCTAGATTATCTCGAAATATCTTTTCAGTTCCCAATCGGTCACGGCTTTCAGGTGCTGTTTCCATTCCCACTCCCGCGTCTGCGTAAAGTGTTCCATGAAGGTAGCCCCAAATAATTCTTTGGCGACCGGTGACTGTTTCATCGCTTCCGTTGCCTGGCTCAGGTCACGCGGCAGTGTGCCGTTTGAAAAGTCGCGATAGCCGTTACCGGTAGAAGCCGGTTGCGTCAGGGGCAGCTTGTGGCTTATGCCATACCAGCCAGCGGCAATACAGGCGGCCATGGCAAGATAGGGGTTGGCATCAGAGCCGACGACGCGGGTCTCCAGCCGGCAAGAGCTGCTGCCTGCTGGAAGTGCCCGAAGGGCCACCGTGCGGTTGTCCACGGCCCAGGTCAGGGTAGTCGGCGCCCAGGCACCTTCCACGAGTCGCTTATAACTATTGATGGTCGGCGCAAACATCGGTAAAATAAAAGGCAGGCAAAAGAGCTGTCCGGCGATATAGTGTTTCATGGCATCGCTCATGCCCGCCGGGTCAGCCGTATCGGAAAAGATATTTTTACCGTGGTCATCGAGCAGGCTCTGGTGCACATGGCCGCCGCAGCCAGGCAGCGATTCGTGCACTTTGGCCATGAAGGTGGCCATGACACCGTGTTTGTAGGCAATTTCTTTTACCGCGGTTTTAAATAGTACGGCGCGGTCTGCCGCTTCCAGGATGCCGGAGTACCTGATGGCGGCTTCATAAACGCCGGGGCCGGTCTCGGTATGTAACCCTTCCAGCGGAACATCAAACCGCCGGAGCAATTCAAAGAGATCCGAGAAGTAGGGGTTTTTCAGGGAGCTGCGCAGGATCGAATAACCGAACATCCCCGGCGTTAGTGGTTGGAGATTTATAAACCCTTTGTCCGACGCACTCTGTGGTGTTTCGTTATAATTAAACCACTCGAACTCCTGCGCGAATTGTGGGGTAAAGCCATTTTCAATTACGACCGCAGAAACTTTTTTTAATAACTGTCTGCGACAAACGCCGGGCTGCTTTTCATGGCTGATATCGCCCAAAAAAAACGGCAGGTCATCTTCCCAGGGAATTTTTCGAAAGGTGTTTAAGTCTATACCGGCTGGCGCATCGGGGTAACCGGTGTGCCAGCCGGTATAACTGGCATTATCATACGCTGTATCGCCCGCGTCCCAGCCAAAGATCACATCGCAGAATCCCAGCCCCTTTTCGGCCACGGCCAGGAATTTCTCCGTCGAGATGTACTTGCCACGCAGGATGCCATCGATATCGGTAAAAGCGATTTTTACCTTACCGGAAGGGTGTTGCTGTACATATTGTAAGATCTCTGCCGTCGT
>JBBSSY010000213.1:0-6208 GCA_038241595.1 Chitinophagales bacterium
CGATTGGAAGAGCCCATCAATACAATACCGATGTGAAAAGGTCGTTCGTCACTTTCCTCCATATTTAATCGGTTTCTTAGCTGCGCGCTGCCGCTCGTAGTACAAAATACAATTAACAAAAACGTGATGATGCCGGCCGAAAATATGCGGGAGTACTTCCTACTACTAATATTCACAATCATTTATAAATCAATAAATTAATAATAGTACAAGTCTTATCAAATAGAAAAATTTAGGTGAATACCAGTAGCATCATAAACGGATGCGGCCGCAAGTTATTGCTTTCCGCGGTTTTACCCGTTCTAACATCGCAAATCGTTTATTATCAACTGAATATCGGATATTATGTATGTTTCAACTTGTTATCGCTGCGTTAATAAATCGCGATCTATTTGCTACCACAATAAATGGTGCAGATGCCGAACGTCATTTTTTTGAGATAGGTTTTCCGGAAACCCGCTTCCGATAAAATTTCTAACAACCGGTTGCCTTCGGGGAAGGCTTTTACCGAATCATTGAGGTACTGATAGGCCTCTTTATTTTTTGCCAGCAGGTTGCCAATACCGGCGGCAATTGTTTTCATGTAAAGATTATATGGCCCTCTTAAAAGTCCACCGGGTTTTGAGAATTCAAGTACCACCAGTTTGCCACCGGGCTTTAGTACGCGCAGCATCTCTGCCAGTCCCTTGTGTAAATGCTCATAATTGCGCACACCAAATGCCACCATGACCGCGTCGAAATGGCCTGTTTCGAACTCGATGGTTTCACTGTCACCCTGTTGGAGCGTGATGCGGTCGTTCAGTTTCAGCCTGGTGATCTTTTTCTGGCCAAGTTCAAGCATGCCTGTTGAAAGGTCGATGCCGATAAATTTTGCAGTCGCGAGTTTTTTGCTGGCCATGATGGCCATGTCACCCGTGCCCGTGGCCACATCGAGGATGAGCTGCGGTTTACCTTCGGCCATTTCCCGAATTGCCTGTTTTCGCCAGTAGATGTCAATACCGCCACTTAAAAACCGGTTGATAAAATCGTACCGGAAAGCGATGCTGTCGAACATGCTGGCAACCTGTTCTTTCTTCGACAATTCTGACCCTTTAAAAGGCACTATCCCGTCATGCGGTAATTGATTACTCATTCGGCTGCGAAGTTAGTACCTGCGGCCGGATAATAGTGTGGCTGTTCAACGTAACGCACCACATAATGTATCTTTACCAACTAAAAAACAGCAAGAACGGCGGTATACTCATTAATGACCAGTCGTCGGGCAACAGCCAACAGCAAGAATATTATGATTATTAAATATGCGAAATACCTGATCAGCAGCCCGGACCTCACCTTCTGTCCAGCGCCCGACCGGCCCGAGTATGCCTTTATCGGGCGCAGCAACGTGGGCAAGTCTACCCTGATCAACATGCTTTGCAACAACCAGAAACTGGCGAAAATTTCCAATTCGCCGGGAAAAACAAAACACATTAACCATTTCGAAATAGACAGCATCACCAAAACCGGCGGACCGGTTACGAAATGGTATCTCTGTGATCTTCCGGGATACGGTTTTGCAAAAGTGTCCATTGCCCAGCGCAAGCAATGGGAGAAAATGATCGAGGATTATTTACGGAAACGAGAAAACCTGGTCATGGTATTTGTATTGGTAGACGGCCGCCACGGGCCGCAAAAGATAGATCTCGAATTTGTAAACCAGCTTGGAAAATGGGAAGTTCCCTTCGCGCTGGCATTCACCAAGGCGGATAAAGAAACGCAGGCCGTCGTTAGTAAAAATGTAAAAGATTTCCTCGCCGCCATGCGAAAAACGTGGCAGTTTCTGCCGCAGCATTTCGTTACCAGCGCCATGAAACAACTGGGCCGCGATAAAATTCTCACGTTAATAGAAGAAGCAAATATCAGCTGGAACGACGAGGAATAGTTTATGGTTTATAGTTTATAGTTTATGGTTAAAGAACTACAAACTATAAACTATAAACCATAAACTATTCTCAGTTGACCACCTTATTGGCGCAACTGCTACTTGCAAATGCTTCCGGTTTTGCTTTAAAGGCAAAACCCATCCCGAGAATATAACCCATTGCTTCTTTGAGTGCCGCATTGCTTTTGAAAGTAGGGTTGGTATTGATGTCGGCATGCACTTCCATGTCCACGTCATACACCGTAAACAAGTCGCAAAGTTCATAAGCGATCTCGATGCTTTTCGCAACTTCCAACAGCATTCGCTCTTTGATGCTGTACTGCTGCCGCGTTTTATCATTATGGATGAACATAAATCCACCATGGCCCTCACGCAGGAACACGATGACGGTTGCAAATTCAGTTTCAAGCCCCTTAACCTGGGAGTCGGTACCAATACAGACCTTTAGCTTGTAACCATTGCCGGTTTCCCGTTTGATGGCCATTTCAACTGCTTCGATGATGGGATCATCGATGGAATCGCCATTGAACTTTCTCCACAACATAAATAAATGGGTTTTCCCAATTTACGGAAAAATCCATGTAGTGCACGAGCATCAACATTAATGTTTGATTAATTTCTCGGTCCATGCCTGCGATGAATTGTGCATGCGTAAATACAATATCCCGCGTTTAACGGGCTGTATCCCGATCGTATTAAATCCCTTAACAAGTTTTCCCTGCTGCACCAACCGACCCGAAGCGTCGTACAAACTGTAAGAGTAAGCGGAGGGACTTGTGAGTGAAATAATATCTGTCACAACCGTTGACTGAATCCTGAAAGGCTGCAAAAGTGCCGGTTGCCCGGTGTTGACTATATTGGAATAAAAAACCTTTTGATCCGTTGCCATCACTGCTTTCAGGCGGTAAAAGCCGGTTCTGGGAAAGTGTTTGCTAACATAATTATTCGCATTCCCAGGCAAGGACACAAGGGGCTCGAAGTGCTCTCCATCTGCAGAAATTTCTATAACAATATTAAATACTTTTTCATCACTTGTGAAATTCCACTGCAGGATGTCGTCGCCATTAGAAAAACCTGATTTTAGTACAAAGGACTGGAATGGCAAGATGCGATTAATACTGCCTGACAGGTAATACAAACCAAGACTGCCATAGTCAGAATGATTCTTATTACCTGTGGCTTCCACCGCCAGGTAATACTTTCCTATATTTAACATGGTGTCAATATTGGCTTCGAGCCGGTCCGCGGGATTGTACACGGCATTCGTATCACCGATCGAATTCAGCAACGAAACCTTCAGATCAATATCGGCGCCCGAATTATTACTGCCAACGTTTTGAGGCACTACATTCAACGTAAACATCGTAGGCTGGCTTAGGTCGAAGCTGTACAGGTCAACGTCGGCAGGTTTGCCGATAATGCCATTTAGATAAATGTAGGGTACCTGCAAATTAATGCGCGTGGCAGAATCCGGCAAATTGCTGTGATCATCAGGGCGATAACCAAACCCATTGGCGTCACCTGCAATTATTTCCAGGTCATCCTGGTATTCAGAACAGCCATACGTATTAGGTCCGTTATGCCAGGTCGTGAAATTTTTGTAGTAATTCATTCCCATGATCGGTGCCCAGCCAATTTCGCCGGAACCGGTACCCGTGGCGTATTCCTCCGTTTTGTTGCAATCCGCATCATAGGTACTCTGGTGTTGTAAACCCAGCGTGTGACCGGATTCGTGCGCACAGGCTTCGGCGATGTATTTTGAATTATAGTCAAGCACATTGCTGAAAACAAACGCTGGCGTTTCATCTCCCCACAGGAAAGATCCTACGTACGAAATACCTCCTGTCGACCCATACCATTGCGAGGTAACGGTAACGATTACCCGCATACGCTTGTCGAATGGTGCCGCAAGATAAACTGTTGAGTCAGTCGTTATATTCACATTGAAGGGTCTATAATCTTCTGCTACCCGATTAAAAACATTACGTATATCTTCCGAAGACAACCCTGCCGGCTGCGCGTCAATCGGTCCGTTCCAGTTCCAGGAGGAGCCAGACACGTAATGGCCGTCAAAATCAAGAAAAAGTACTGCAGAAGCCGATAAAAAACTATTATAGTGGGGCACCTGAGCCCGTGACGTATTAAAACAGGCAAGCAGGAAGAGAATGGTGGAAAAATTTTTAAACACTTTCATCAAAACTTAACTTAAGGATATTATGACTGGCGAACGCAAATGCAATGAAGCGGAAAGAGCGGCTATTCTGTAACCACATGTGCCTGTTTTTCTTTCACAAAAACGAACTGACCGTTTACTTTCTTTAAAACAAATGCGTCGCTGTAGCGAATATTAATAATTCTCCCGAGATAGTTCACCGTTTGATCGTCAAAGGTAATTTTCGAAATGGTCATCAGGGCCCCGGCAAAATTTGACGACCGGATATTCATGTTTACCACATGATCGTTTGTACGCACCTTTTCCAGAACGGTTCCTTCAAAGAAGATACCCGGTGAAACAGGTATCATAATTTTTTCAAATGCATTTATGGTGAAAATGTTTTGCAACAGGTTGGTATTCATGTTAAAAATTGGGGGCAACTGGGCGAATAAAAGCGCTTTTTCTGTTTGCTGTTTTTGAGCCTCTTTCGGAACATACTGCGCCCGCGCCGGCAGAAAGGCAAAAAGGGTAGCCACAATGGCCGCTACCTGTAATAAATTTTTCATGGTAGTATATTCTTTTTGAGGTTCCGTCGGAAAAACCGAATCTGGTAAGCGATATTACGCTAAACTGCAAGGTGAGTGCCAAACTGAAAATGAAGGATGTAATCAGGAGGTTGTCCAGGCAACAGCGGAAGACAAAAAGGGAGATGTTTTAGTACTGGCCGGTGCTTAACATCACGAGCGTACAGGCTTCCATAGGCTGAATACCATTAAAAATAGCCAGGTCATGCAATTCTTTATTTTCTGCACCGGGGTTAAATATGAGGCGTTTGGGGTGAAGAGAAAATATAAAGTCGTAGTACTCCTTTTGATTGGATGCATTGAGATAAAGGGTTACCGTATCTACATTTTCAATCGGCGTCATGCCGGTTTCGATGGCAATGTCTGCGACCTGCCCGGCTTTTTTTCCTATGGCGACAACCGGATAGTCTAATTTCCGTAATTTATTGACAACCAGGTAGCTATACCTGTTTGGATTCGCAGAAGCCCCAAGGACGAGTGTTTTTTTAGTTGTATTCGTCATATTACAAATTTAATTTTAATCACCCGGAAATCAATCATCAATCTTTTAAGGGCAATCAAAACGCCGGTCGGATCGTGCGCGGATCAAACGTCCCGGTTTAATGAGAAAAGCCAGGTAACCACCGCCATTATTCATTTTACTGGTCGAAAATATATTCGCCCAATTGTGTATCCCGAGCAATACCGGCCCGGCCTTTACCGCCGCACCTACCCACAATTGCTTCTGCATATTATACAACATCGGCAGATAGGCACCCCAGCGCCGGGTTTCCCAGCGGGGGGTAAGCGCCAGGAGGTTTAACTCTGACGCATAAAGATTCTCGCGACCTACAATGGATGAAATATTTAACGAAATTTCACCATTGAGGTAAAAATTTTGGCCAAGGTTCCTGTCTACATTAAAAACCAGCCTTGCCGGGTTTACAATAGAAAACTTGCCTGCATATTTTTGTACACTGTTAAAAATCGTTGAAATGCTGTCTGTAAATTCATCTTTACTTGTGATAGACAGGAATTTGTTTGTAAGGTCACGGTCAAAGATATTTGCCCGCGGCAGCGCAAGTGAACGGCTATTTGTTCCAAAAGTATATGTTGTTTGCCCGATATCGAGCAGCGAGGCGCCTATCTTCCATTCGTAATCATAATAATTGTCTTCATCATAATAGTTTAGCACCGCCTGGTTTTTAACTAGGTATTCCACTCCCGCGTCAATAGAATATCCAGTACTGGAATTGCTAAAAAAATCCTGCAGGTTGGCAGATGTGCTTCGGTCATTCTTCCAGGGGTCGATATTTGCCGAATATCCATAGATCGCTGCCCCGTCCCTAAGTTGGTAAGATATTCTACTGGCCGTTGAAACCCGGGTGGCGCCTGCATCCTGCAGACTGGCAAACGCGCCGGAGAGCCCCTTATTCAGTTTTATGGTGACGCCTGCATGCAACCGCCCCGCTTCGCCGTCCCAAAGTGTGCGGCTGTAGGTAGCAAAATACTCGAGCCAGGTGCTGCTTTTCAACCGGGCTGACATAATGGGATTCTGCTCATTCATGA
>JBBSSY010000214.1:0-6206 GCA_038241595.1 Chitinophagales bacterium
CTATAATGCCTGATGTTGAATAACCGGGGATGATTGGATTGATCACTACCCGCCCACCATTTGCCAGCACCTCTTTGGCGCCCACAATCTGGTCAAGCGTATAGTCACCACCCTTTACCAGCACATCCGGCATGATGGCAGAAATAATTTCTAACGGCGTGTCTTCTTCAAAAACCACCACGGCATCCACCATAAGTAGCGAAGCGAGTAAAAGGGAACGCGATGCCTGGTCATTTACCGGGCGGGAAAGGCCTTTAAGTTTTTGTACAGAGGCGTCTGCATTTACCCCTACGATCAGGATGTCGGCCTCCCTGGCGGCGTGGGACAGCGAATAAATATGCCCCGGGTGTAAAATATCGAAACAACCGTTTGTAAACACGGTTTTCTTTCCTAAAAATTGCCAGCGGCTTATTTGCTGCACCAGTTGGGGCAGGCTATAGATCCGCTTTTGTATGAAGTCTGGATTTTTCATTCTTGGATTTATTAAATACCGGCAGCAATATAAAACACAGCGTACCGAAAATGATGATGATGCCTGTTTGCGCAAACCAGATCAGCATGCCCAGTGAAAGACCTTTCTCGGCAGAAATGCCATATAGCAACAGTACCTGCTGTACGGCGTACTGGTAGGAGCCTATGCCGCCGGGTGATGGTACAATCATGCCCAGGCTTCCAAAAGAAAGCGCGGAGAAAGCCACCTTGATACCATAGTGATTCATATCCTGCATGGCAAAAAATCCCATCCAGGTGCTGAGCAGGTACAATACCCAAATGAGCACGGTGTGAAAAAAGAACCAGCCCTTATTACGGATATAACGAACGCTCATCAATCCCTGCCCGATGCCTATTATAAAAATTTTTATTTTCCGGATAATGGAAATATGTGCGAACCGGTGCAGAAGTAGCCTGATTACAAACAGCACTGCCACGACAATTCCGATGATGCTCAAAATTTTGGTATACGACACTTGACCTGCCTTGTTGAGGAACAAATTTTTTAACTGGCTTGCCGCATAGGTGCCTACGAGTTCATACTGGATGCCGATGGTAATGGCAAAAACAGCCAGGAGGCTGATCACATCAAATGCACGTTCGGCTACGATGGTGCCAACCAGTTTGTCGGCGGGTACATTTTCATACTTGCCAAGTATGGTGCACTTAAGCACTTCCCCCAAGCGGGGTACAGCGAGGTTTGCCCAATAACCAATCATGACCGCAAAAAAAGTGTTGAGTAAACCGGGATTATAACCGAGCGGCTGCATCAGGATCTTCCAACGAACCGCACGGCTGAAATGACTCATAAGCAGCATAATAGTTGCGGGAATCAGGAATATAAAATTAGCGGTGGCGATGTCGTTTTTAATTTCCTCCCAATTCGCCTTATGTAAAGTGAGCCATAAAAGAAAAATTCCCAGCCCAAGGAAAAGCGTATACTTAAACAGGCCTGAAATTTTTTTCTTCATAATTTTTAAACGGATAGACAGGGCTGAAAGATAATTAAATGTGTTATAGAAACACAGAAAACATTCCGTCAGTTTGTTAATGTGCAGTGAAGGGCACCATGGTCAACCAGCGGCTGTATGATAAGATAAACAGTCAGTTTTCGCGAATTGTTTGTTAAATGCAACAAGTGCTATTTATGTCGGCAGGAACATATTGTCAATGAGCCTTACTTCATGCATGTAAGCCGCTGCCAACGCAACAGTTGGTTGTCCGACTTCGATTTCAGTTAACGCCTCGAGGGTGAGGGCATGTACGATCTCCACATAATCAACACGAAAAGTTTGCGCTTCCAGCATGGCGATCGCCTTATCACGAAGGTCTTCTATGGTCATGGCAAAAGCGTTCTCCTGTATAAAATGCAGGGCATCAGATATGGATGCTGCTTTTATTCGCTCAGCGGGATTGAGGCGCACATTGCGGCTGCTCATCGCCAGTCCGTCGGGTTCACGTTGCGTTGCCACGGTATGAAGGATCACCCCGTCGTTCATAATTTGCAGCAGGCGGTTGACTACCATACATTGCTGGTAATCTTTCTGGCCCATATATAAATTACCAGGACGCACAATTTTCAAGAGGCGACTCATCACCTGGCATACACCCTGGAAATGCCCGGGCCGAAATGTCCCCTCCAACACCCGCTCCAGGTTTCCCAGGTCAAATTCGGGGAGGCTGTTAATGCCGGCAGGGTAGATATCGCGTACGCCAGGTATAAAAACAATATTGGTTCCGGCGGCTTCCAGGGCAACCAGGTCTGATTCGATTGTTTTTGGATATTTCTTAAAATCGTCGGGATCGTTAAACTGCGTCGGGTTTACAAAAATGCTGCAAACGGTAACTTCGTTGTTGTTGATGGCATGCTTCAGCAATGAAAGGTGCCCCTCATGCAGCGCGCCCATCGTGGGAACAAAACCAGTATTTTTTTGAGCAATTTTATGAGATAGGAGATACCTGGATAAGTCAGCGGACTGTTTAATAAGAATCATGGCGTATCGGTTTTGCTACTCTGGAACGGGCTACGGTACTTGATAACAATTAATACCTTAACTTTGCAAACTAATTTTCCAAAGGCAGTTTTTATCCATACTTTATTTATCAATATTACCGATAATGTCAACAAAGAAAAGAATTTTATTTATTGCTCACGAAATGTCGCCGTACCTGGAGCTTACTGAATTTGCGGAGATCGCCAACAAACTGTCCATCAAGGCGAATGATGCGGGATTCGAGGTACGCTGCATTATGCCGCGATTCGGAGTGGTAAATGAAAGGCGTCATCGTTTACACGAGGTGGTGCGCTTATCGGGTATTAATGTTTCTGTTGATAACGATGATTATCCGTTACAGATTAAAGTGGCATCTCTGCCCAACGCCCGTTTGCAGGTCTATTTCCTGGACAACGAAGACCTCTTTAAAAGAAAATATATTTTCGCCGACGAACAGGAAAAATGGTATGATGACAATGCACTCCGCACCGTATTTTTTTGCAAGGGCGCGCTGGAAACCGTCAAGAAATTTGGCTGGCCTCCCGATATCATCCATTGCAGTGGCTGGATGACAAGCCTGATCCCGATGTACCTCAAAACAGTGTATAAAAAGGAGCCCGTTTTTACCCACAGTAAAGTGGTGTTCACAATTGGGCAAAATACTTTCAAGGAATCGCTGGGCGCTGATTTTACGAAGATCGCGAATATCCATTCAAATATAAAAGACAAGGATCTTGAGCCTTTTAAAGAAGGAACAAATACGGCTTTGTACAAAGGCGGGGCACTATTTGCAGATGCGGTGACATTCGGCGCTGAAAAAGTCGAAAAATCATTACAGGAAGAGTTTGGAAAGGTGAGGGGAAAGAAGGTCTTAGCCTTCAACGCGGAGTCTGATTTAACAGACTATTTACAATTATATACCGACCTTGCCAAGTAATAAAAAACTGCGAAACTTTTGTTAAGGTTTCTTTCTCAAACTCAATAATTCTCCTTAGTGAAGCATATTTTTATTGCGGTCATTTGTATGACATCTATTCTCCTTACCCAAGAATCCTGTCAGCGAATTGATACCACGGATCTCGGAATTGGTCTTATCCCTGCTGTTGATAATGTAAATACTTTTGACACCACCCTGGAAGTAATAACGAGCACTTTTTTCCTGGACGATTCCAGTAGCGTATCCAGAACGGAAGATCATGCGTGGGGGTTTATGGTTGATCCTGAATTCGGCAGTACGTCGGCAGGTATTTATTTTGATGTACAGCCAGCTGCATCAGGCACCTATCCTTTTATCAATAAAGATTCCATAACGGTTGACTCGGTATACCTATCCCTGAATTATACGAAGTTGTATGGTGATTCAAATTCGGTAGAAAATATGCGGGTCTATGAAATCTCGCAGAATTCCGAATTTCTTGATTCGTTGTATCCCGTCAGTCATCCCGATTTTGCGATTTTACCTGCTCTGCTTGGCGAAAAGACAATCAATTTTACAACGCTTAACGACCCCCAGACTATAAAAAAAGGCAGCGACACCGGCCTGGCACTTGAGTCGAACATTTTAAGGGTGAGGCTCAACAACGCATTCGGAACAAGGCTGGTTAATTATGACACGACCAACGCATACAAAAGTGATTCTGCTTTCGTACAAAGTTTCAAGGGCTTTGCAGTGCTGGTAGACTCTACCGGTTCCACGAGAAAAAAGGCCCTTGCCTATTTTAATTTGACGGACAATACCAAGACGCGGCTGACGGTTTATTATAGAACGATTAAGGCCGGTATACGTGATACTGCCTATACGGAATTTGTGTACAAGAACCAGGTTGCCAAAAGTGCGAACCTGGTAAAACGTACCATAACCGGATCGAATTATGCCCGGAATGCAACGGGTGCAATAAACCAGGACAAATTGTATATCCAGTCCAGCCCTGGTTCTTTTGTGAAAATGTCGATCCCCGCCCTGACGAACTTGTCCAACCGATTAATTTACAAAGCCGAACTGATCGTTGAAAAATTGCCCTCCCTGGAAGATAATTATTTTACAGCACCGGTATTATTTGCTGATATATGGGATTTTGACAATAAACGATATTATAGCATACCCACCGATTTTTCAACAGACTATGCTGGTACCTATAATTACGCCGATTTTGGCGGGATCATCAACGCAAAAACGAACAGGTATATATTTAATTTTACACGGGCGATTCAAGGCATGCTAACCAGGAAACAGACCGTATATTCGGTGTTCAGGCTGTATGCGCCATTTTCTACCTGGCCAACGTACCTGCCGCTGGTTTTTGGAAATGGCTCCCCCATTCACGTGAACGGGAGCATTGGTGCCGGCCGCGTAGTGGTTGGCGGCGGCGGTCATCCTACCCAGAAGTTGCGCCTGCGAATAATTTACTCCAAAATTTAATGGTAATATTATCTTTGCGCCAAATGTAAAAAAGCGCTTTGTTAAACCACACTGTTTGACAGGCGTTTCTATTTGTCAATCAATTAAACTTTCCTTTTACTATGCCTTATTTATTTACCTCTGAAAGTGTTTCTGAAGGCCACCCGGATAAAATCGCTGACCAGATTTCCGATGCGCTTATTGATAACTTTTTAGCGTTTGATCTGAACTCGAAAGTGGCTTGTGAAACATTGGTGACTACTGGCCAGGTGGTGCTTGCAGGTGAAGTAAAAAGCTCAGCTTATCTTGACGTGCAGGAGATTGCACGCGGGGTAATCCGCAAGATCGGTTATACGAAGAGTGAATATATGTTTGAAGCCAATTCATGCGGTATCTTATCAGCGATCCATGAACAGTCGGCAGATATCAACCAGGGTGTAGACAAACAGAATAAAGAAGAACAGGGTGCCGGTGACCAGGGAATGATGTTTGGTTATGCCAGCAATGAAACGGACGATTACATGCCGCTCGCTTTGGACCTTGCGCATAAATTATTACAGGAACTGGCCGTGATCCGCAGGGAAAACAAGGAAATCAAGTACCTGCGTCCCGATGCCAAAAGCCAGGTTACGCTGGAGTACGACGACAACAACCAACCGATACGTATAGACGCTATTGTTATTTCCACGCAGCATGATGATTTTGACGAAGAAGAAAAGATGCTGAAGAAGATCAACAAGGATATTAAAAACGTCCTGATCCCGCGGATTAAAGCTAAATATGACAAGTACGCACACCTGTTCAACAACAAAATCAAATATCATATCAACCCAACCGGCAAGTTCGTAATCGGTGGCCCGCATGGTGATACCGGTTTAACCGGCCGCAAGATCATCGTGGATACCTATGGCGGCAAAGGCGGCCATGGTGGTGGTGCATTCAGTGGTAAAGATCCTTCCAAGGTAGACCGCTCGGCCGCATACGCTACCCGTCATATCGCCAAGAACCTGGTTGCCGCAGGCCTCTGCAGCGAAGTGCTGGTGCAGGTGTCGTACGCGATCGGTGTTGCACAGCCAACGAGTATTTACGTAAACACATATGGCACTGCCAGAGTCGATATGACCGATGGCGAAATTGCGAAAAAGGTGGAAGGCATCTTTGACATGCGTCCTTACTTCATTGAACAACGTTTGAAATTGCGCAACCCTATTTACAGCGAAACCGCCGCGTATGGCCATATGGGTCGTAAACCTGAAATGGTCACTAAAACATTCTATAGCCCCGGTGGTAAGCCTAAAACGGTTAAAGTTGAACTGTTTACC
>JBBSSY010000215.1:0-6204 GCA_038241595.1 Chitinophagales bacterium
GAAGACACAAAGACACAAAGGAACACAGCGTATTCTCCGTGTTCCTTTGTGTCTTTGTGTCTCCGTGGTTCAAAAAAAACTAATTTTGCCGCAATATGGCCGTCCTACACAACCGCATATCACAAAAGGAACTCAAAGCACTTCTCTACCAGGAAACGGAGCCGCGAACGACGCTGTCCTTCTACCAGTATTTCTTCATTCCCGACACCGGCGTTTTCCGCAACGCGATGTATGAGGCGATGTATGCGCTCCGGGTTTTCGGCCGTATCTATATTGCTCATGAAGGCATCAACGCGCAACTAAGTGTGCCGCAATCGAACGTCGAAACGCTTAAACACTACCTCCATTCGATAGCCGGCTGTGAAGGTCTTCGGCTAAATATGGCGATCGACAATGACGGCAAATCGTTCTGGGTCCTTAAAATAAAAGTGCGTGATAAAATCGTCGCAGACGGTATTAGCGATCCGGCTTTCAACATGAGCAAAAAGGGCAAATACCTCGATGCCAAAGCGTTTAATGAACTTACCACTGACCCCGGTACAATCATCGTGGACATGCGCAACCATTATGAGTATGAAGTGGGTCATTTTGAACAGGCGGTAGAAGTGCCCAGCGATACGTTTCGCGAGCAACTACCCATGGCCGTTAACATGCTGCAGGAACACAAAGACAAGAACATCATCATGTATTGCACCGGCGGCATCCGTTGCGAGAAGGCCAGTGCCTATATGGTGCACAACGGCTTTACCAATGTTTACCACCTCGAGGGCGGCATCATTCATTATTCCAATCAAACCAAACAAAGCGGCCTGCCCAATAAATTTATCGGGAAAAATTTCGTCTTTGACGACCGGCTAGGTGAACGCATCAGCGACGCCGTGATCGCGCATTGTCACCAGTGCGGCAGCCCTGCCGATACCCACACCAATTGTAAAAACGACGCCTGCCACCTGCTCTTTATCCAGTGCGAAGCCTGCGCCACCAAATTTGACGGTTGTTGTTCAGCGGATTGCCAGCACGTGTACCACTTACCACTGGACGAACAAGAAAAACTAAGACAAGGCGGGCAGAACGGGCTGATGGTTTTTAATAAATCAAGACACCGTTTGCGGCCCACGCTAGAGGAGCACCTCGCGGGGAGGGAACCGCTCAACCGCTAAGACACGACGGGAACGAAAGAAGGCCGGTCACGTACTACCAGAATACTGTATAGAGCGCGGTAAGTATTCCGACGATAATTACGGAGCCAATGATAAAACCGGGTGAACAGCGAAACATCGAAGCGTCGATGATGATTTTTTTCTTGTCTGGCAGGTCAGATTTTTTCCTCGCCAGGCTCATGCCCACCATGACAAGAATCAATGTGACAAATACGATGCTCATTCTGTCAAGAAATGGATAGTCGGGGAATGCCCCGCCCGTCCAGGCAGGTAGAAATTTCAGCACCGTAGACAACGGGATGGTCAGTAACGCCGCGGTGAGTGCGGCGGCCGACGTCGTGCGCCGCCAGAGGAAACCGAGCAGGAAAATCGCCAGCACACCCGGGGAAATAAATCCCACGTATTCTTGTATAAACTGGTAGGCCTGGTCGAGCGAACGCAGTGCCGGCGCTACCAGCGCGGCAATGACCATAGCAACGACCACGGTTAAACGCCCGGTACGCACCAGGTTCGTTTCACTGGCATTTTTGTTAAAATATTTGCGGTAGATGTCAAGCGAAAAAATTGTTGAAATGCTGTTGGCCTTGCCGGCAAGCGATGCCACCACGGCGGCGGTCAGCGCCGCAAAGGCGAGTCCTTTTAAACCGGCGGGTAGCAAATTGAGCAGCGTCGGGTAAGCATGATCCGGTTTGAGCACACCGCCATCCATCATCTCTGTTTGAAACATCCCCTGGTTGTACAATACAAACGCCGTAATGCCCGGCAATACCGCGATAACCGGCACCAGCAGCTTTAAAAAAGCCGCAAACAAAATGCCGCTGCGGGCCGTCTTCAGGTCGGCGCCAAGCGCCCGCTGGATAATGTATTGGTTGCAACCCCAGTAACTCAGGTTGTTGATCCACATACCGCCGACCAGCACGGAAAGCCCGGGCAGATCGGTATAATAGGGATTGGATTTGTCAAAGATCATGTGAAAATGACTCGGTGCCTGTTCCTTGATGACAGACAAGCCCTTCCAGATATCCTTTCCAAAACCGAATTTTTCAGACACCATGGTCAGCGCCAGGTAGGTGGTTACCAGTCCGCCCAGGATGAGCACAAACACCTGGAACACATCCGTGTAACCGATTACCTTCATACCACCCAGGGTAACAAATACGGAGAATATTGCCAGTCCGGCGATGCACCAGCCGAAGCTGATTTCCGACACGGAAGCGATCGCCAGCGCACCGAGATAGAGGATCGATGTCAGGTTGACAAACACATATACAAGTAGCCAGAATACCGCCATCACCGTACTCACCGTATCGTTGTACCGTTGCGATAAAAACTGCGGCATGGTATAGATCTTGTTTTTCAGGTATACCGGGATAAAAAAAACGGCCACGATAATAAGGGTGGCGGCCGCCATCCATTCATAGGTGGAGATGGCAAGGCCGAGGGCGAAACCCGATCCCGACATGCCAATAAAATGTTCCGCCGATATATTCGACGCGATCAGCGAGGCGCCGATCGCCCACCAGGTCAGCGATCCTTCCGCCAGGAAAAATTCCCTTGAATCTGTTTTGGCCGACTTCTTACGGTTATAGATATAATACCCGTAGGAGATAACGATTACGAAATAGATGAGGAACACGATGTAGTCGGCGGGGCGAAGCGAATGCATTGATGGCGTTTGAGGGGAGGAAGATAGGGAGAATAATGCAATCAGCTATGCGCTATGGGCAGGAAGCAGTTGGCAGTGTGCAGTAAGCAGTTGACAGTGGCAGTTGCAACCAATTTCAACAATCAGTTTCAATGTTAAATGAAGAAACACTGCGTGACCGCCGAGTGTGCTTAGACCCTGACCGCCACTTCTTATTGACTATTGAGCATTGAAAATTGATTGCAACTGCCACTGCCAACTGCCAACTGCTTCCTGCTGATAGCTGATAGCTCAAGCTGATAGCTGGCCACCCCCTCTCCCGCTCAAAAAAAATCGCTATATTCAACACACAAATCTCAGCAACTGGAGATTTTAACCAAAACTTTTTATTTTACACGGCATGATTTCAAGATCCCGCGCGCGGTTTTTTATTATGTTGACATGTAATAATAACAGCACTCCTACACGTTCTAGAAGTGACCGGCCGAGGTCTTTTTCTTTTTCTTCTTTTTTCGCCATTTTATTATTGTTGTTTTTTTGCGGACCGTGGGCGCGTGCGCAGGTGGTGGACTTCACCGTCAGTGCTAAATCGGGTTGTGTGCCGCTGACGGTCAATTTTGAAGATAAGTCCACTGGCGGTGACGGCATTTCCAGCCGCAGCTGGTATTTGGGTTACAATATTCCGGGACTGCAGGCTGGAGCGGAAAGTGTGGGCACCAACTACCTCCAACCGGGAACTTACCAGGTAACACTGACCATCACTTTTGTAAACGGGCAGACGCATACCAAAACCGAACCGATTGTGGTGCATCCCACGCCTGTCGCCGATTTCACCACGAACGACGTTACCGGATGTTCGCCGCTGACGGCAACGTTCCAGGATTTATCCACGACCGCTACCGGTACCATCACAGAATGGTTCTGGGACCTTGATCTTAAAACAAGCATCGAACAAAACCCGGTACAGACATACACGACAGTGGGCAACTACCGCGTCATCCTCTTCGTAAAAAACAGTTTCGGTTGCAAAAGTGACAATGCCATCAAGGACAATTTTGTAAAAGTGATTCAGAAACCAATCGCCAGTTTCGAGGTAAGTCCGCTCAATAGCTGTATGGATACGCTCACCGTCACCACGAAAAACAACAGTACCAACGGCAGTTTCACCTGGGATTTCGGCAACGGCATCACGAGTACTGCGGTTAGTCCAGATCAGTTTTACGCGGCACCGGGCGCTTATACCATCAGATTGCGCGCCATCGCCGCCCCCGGCTGCGAAGCGGTGCAATCAAAAGTAGTGAACCTGGGCCGCCCCAGGGCAACGATCGTTATCGCGCCCGATACGGTCTGCGGCAATTCAAACATCAGCTTCACCGGCAGCAGCAGCGTTGGTGCATCGGGACGCTGGCTCTTCCCGGACAACAACACCGTGCGTTCCGGCAATACCGTCACCTATAATTTTACGACAACCGGCACTTTCGATGTTTTATTTATCGCGCAAAATAGCTGGGGCTGTGCCGATACCGTGCGGAAAAAAATCGTCGTAAAAGCCGCCCCTGCCCCGGCCTTCTCACTCGATACTACGAAGAGCTGCAGTGTGCCATTTTTGGTTCAGGGAAAAAACAGTACCCCCGGAACCGGCTCGCAGTATACCTGGGACTTTGGCGACGGTTCAACCTTCACCGGGGAAACGCCACCGCCTCATGCATACAATACATACGGGACGTTTACAATTGCACTGACAGTAAAAGATGCCATCACGCCCGGTGGCTGTTCTGCTATGTCGGAACAACGGAATGTTATCCAGATCGTGCGGCCAGCTGTTTCGCTTTTTGCGCTGCCCACCAGTGCTTGCGAACCGCCAAAGCCGTACAATTTTTCAGCAGCCGCTTTTAATTTCGTGGAGCCGCCGGTTGCGTACAACTGGGATTTTGGCGACGGCAGTAAAGAAACAACCACTATGCCAGCGGTCAGCCACCCGTTTACTACCGCTGGCACGTTTACCGTGCAGGTAACAGCCGTTTCAAAGAACAACTGTGCCGCCACGGCTTCTTCATTGGTTACCCTCTTGAAGACCTGCCCGCCGCCACCGCCACCACCGCCACCGCCGCCACCACCAGCGCCGCCAGATACCACGTTGCTGGTTACGAATATATGTAACCCCTGCAACAGCATTAGTTTCCGGGATACGGTCCGCAACTCGACGGTCATCGGCTGGGATATGGGTGAGGGTACGGTTATCGCATCAAATCCCGTCAATCCATACACGCACGCGTTTCCACTCGCGATAAGCAGGTATACGGTAACGGTCACCCGAAGAAACAATACCACGCTGGCGCTGAGCAGCAGCGAAGTAGAAGTCCGGGTAATCTGCGCCACCCCGGCAATGCAGGCCAGTAAGCAAGTGGCATGCCTGAACGATGCCATCGATTTTACCCAGGCAGGCATGGACTCCAGCCTGGCTGCGTCTTACAGCTGGGATTTCGGCGATGGCAGCACGCAATTTGTCCGCAACACCACGCAGGTACCCTTCCTGAAAGGAGCTACCACTCATCCATATACGCAGCTCGGACGATACACGGTTAGATTAACCATCACCGACCGCAAAGGCTGCCCAATCGTCGTTCCAGGCATCACCATCGTGGTACAGGGTCCGAAACCGGATTTTCGCTCGCTTGCCCCCACCACTTGTGATACGGCATTTACGACATTCTTTAAGGACAGCACCACGCTGAACGAAAATATTCCCATCGTAAAATGGCAATGGAATTTCGGCGATGGATCACCGGTACTTATCACCACTTCGGATACCCTGGTGCCCAAACAATATCGCGGCCTAACGGTACCATCCACCAATTACAATGTTAAACTAACCGTTACTGACGCCACCAGTTGCACGGGTGAGATCACAAAATTGCGCTTCATCAGGCTCTACCGGCCAAAGGCGAATTTTACCAGCCGCGATACCCTGCAGTGTAAAACATACAACACGGCTTTTTCAAACAGCTCGCAGGCGGTAAACGCCACCTATACCTGGAACCTGGGCAATGACGCCATCCGAACAGGAACGTCCATCAGTTACCAGTACCCGGGCGACGGTTCGTATACGGTTAAGCTCACGCTGAGGGACGAAAATGGCTGTACCGATTCCCTCACGCGGCCCGATTATATCCGCTTCGTGCGTCCCGTGGCGAATATGAATATCCGCGATACCGGCGAATGCTGGCCGGTGCAGATTCGTTTTGCCGACAGCTCAAGATATGCCAATGGGTATTTATGGGACTTTGGCGACGGACGGGCAATGTCACCTGACAAAGAAATCAGAAAGAATTAATCAAAACCGGGCAACTACCTGGTATCCCTGGTTGTTACCGGCCCAAATGGATGCAAAGAGACTAC
>JBBSSY010000216.1:0-6190 GCA_038241595.1 Chitinophagales bacterium
AACGCCTTCGGGTTAACCTTCGGACCCGTCAGGCTGATGGCGATCATGATTGCCATGGTAAAGAAAAAGGACAGCCCCATACAGATGTGGAAGGGAATCTCGAAACCACCCTTGCCATTTGGATAGGCGGTATACAGCAACGTTTCGTTGCCGAAAAGCTGCGGGGCAAATTCATTAAACAAGATTGATAAGAGGAAGCCGGTGATTACACCAACGATTGCCGCGGTACCGGTTGTGCGTTTCCAGAACATACCCAGCACGAACATGGCGAAAACACCTGGGCTAATAAAGCCGGTATATTTCTGAATATACGTAAATCCGCCAACGCCGCCGATGCCCAGCAGATCGTTCCAGGTAAACATCACCGCCAGGATCATCGCGACGAAAACCGTCACCCGGCCGGTGCTCACCAGCGTTCTTTCATCGGCATTTTTACCAAAATATTTTTTATAAACATCAAGCGTAAAGATGGTGGAAATGCTGTTGACTTTTCCGGCAAGTGAGGCCACGATGGCAGCGGTTAATGCTGCAACTGATAACCCCTTCAGGCCGGTTGGTAAAAAAGTTAACACGGCAGAGTATGCGCCATCCTTTCCGCCCACCAGTTGTGGCAGAAAATTGTTTTCATGCAACACAAAAGCGGCGATACCCGGCAACATGACGATGATTGGCATCATCAGTTTCAGCATGCCCGCAAACAGGATGCCCGTGCGTGCAGTCTTGAGATCAGCGCCCAGCGCGCGTTGCGTGATATATTGATTGCAGCCCCAGTAATTCAGGTTGATGATCCAGATGCCGGCGATGTAGGAAGCCAGCCCCGGGAAGGTGATGTATTTATTAATGTCATTTTGCGAAGATTCAGGTGTTGGCCGGGGGATGATCATTTTAAAGTGGTCGGGAGCCTGGTCGATCAGTACCTTGAAACCGGCAATGGCATCCTTACCTACGCCAAATTTTTCACCGACTACAGTAAGCGCCATATAGGTAGTTACCAGGCCGCCGATGATGAGAACCGCCACCTGGATCACATCCGTATAGGCAACCACTTTCATTCCGCCCAGCGAAATAATCAGTGCAAACAAAGCCAGCCCGATCATGATGACATGCAGGTATTCACCGCCGGCAAGCCCGTTGATGGCCACGGCACCGAGGTATAAAATGGAAGTCAGGTTAACAAACACATACAGGAACAACCAAAATATCGCCATGATTAGTGCCACCGATTCATTGTACCGCGTTTTAAGGAATTGCGGCATCGTGTAGATGTGATTCTTGAGGTAAACCGGAATGAACCAGACTGCCACGATGATGAGCGCGATCGCAGCGATCCACTCGTACGCTGCCACCGCGATACCCAGGAAATAACCTTCGCCGCTCATTCCGATAAACTGTTCAGCAGAAATATTTGAAGCGATGAGGGATGAACCAATTGCCCACCAGGTCAATGATCCTTCTGCCAGGAAAAAAGCCTTGGCATCGTGCTCCTGCGTCTTCCGTTTGCGATAGACTGAATACCCATAAATACTAACAATCAGGAAGTAAAGAATAAACACCAGGTAATCGGCAAATACCATGTTCTGATTCATAAGCAAGAGGTTGTTACAGTTGGGTTGTTAGCTAAATAACGGTTTAATCGTTTTGATGGAGTATGGCTGGTTTAACACCGGGGACAACGGTTTAAAAGTAATGATTATTTTCATGCTGTCATTGAGGCCATTATATTTTGTTTACTTATTATATGCCTGGTAAAACAGGTCGTTCCAGCGTAATTCGTTTTTAAAGGAGCGTACCCTTGTGTATTCGTCAATTGATACGAATTCGACACCGGCCATTTCAGCAAAGTCTTCAATATGTTCCTGGGTCAGATTCTGGCTGTAACAGGTATGATGCGCGCCTCCGGCAAGAATCCAGGCGGCGCAGGCTGTTTTCATATCCGGCAGTGGCTTCCACAGTACGCGCGCAACGGGCAGTTTCGGCAGGTCCTGTTCCGGCGCCATGGCTTCCACATTGTTTGCGAGGATGCGAAACCGGTTTCCCATATCTATTACCGATACATTCATTGCGCTGCCCGGCGCGGAATTAAATACCAGTCGCACCGGGTCTGCTTTGCCACCGATGCCGAGAGGATGGATTTCACAAGTGGGTTTGCTGCTGGCGATGGAAGGACAAATTTCGAGCATGTGCGAACCAAGCACCTGCGGGTTTGCGGGGTTGAAATGATATGTATAATCTTCCATAAAGCTATTGCCTCCATCGAGACCAGCACCCATCACTTTCATCGTGTGTACGAGGATGGCCGTTTTCCAGTCGCCTTCGCCGGCAAAGCCGTACCCTTCGTTCATCAGTCTTTGCGAGGCGATGCCGGGTAGTTGCGTCATGCCATGGAGGTCTTCGAAAGTATCCGTAAACGCTTTAAAATTTCCCGCCTCTAAAAAATTGCGCATCCCGATTTCAATCTTTGCTGCTTCGCGGAGGGATGCATGTTTGTCGCCGCCTTTCCGCAGGGACTCCATTAACTGGTACGTATCATGGTATTCCTGAACCGTATGATCAACGGCAGCCTCGCTAACGTCGTTGATCACCTGCACCAGGTCGCCGATGCCATAGGTATTTACGGAGTAACCGAAGGTCAGTTCCGCTTCTACTTTATCGCCGTCGGTGACGGCTACATACCGCATGTTGTCGCCGAAACGCGCCACTTTCGCGCCTTGTGAATGATACCAGCCGCTGGCGGCGCGCATCCAGACACCGAGCTGGCGGCGAGTTTCTTCATCCTGCCAATGGCCGACGATCACTTTACGGTTGAGCCGCATGCGCGAAACGATGAAACCAAATTCACGGTCGCCATGAGCGCTCTGGTTGAGGTTCATGAAGTCCATATCGATGGTGCTCCAGGGGATATCGCGGTTGAATTGCGTATGCAGGTGTGCGAGTGGTTTCTGCAGGGCCCGTAGTCCGCGGATCCACATTTTAGCCGGGGAGAAGGTGTGCATCCAGGCGATGATGCCGATGCAGTTTTCGGCGGTATTTGCGTCCTGGCAGATATGGAAAATTTCATCCGTTGATTTTACCACTGGTTTAAAAATTACCTGTACCGGTACCTGTTTCGCGTCGGAAAGAGCCGTTGCAATTGCCTGCGAGTGTTCCGCCACCTTTTTCAGCGTTTCTTCGCCATACAGGTCCTGGCTGCCGGTGACAAACCAGACGGAGAGGGTTTTGAGATTAACCATTGGGGGAGAAAGTTTATAGTTTGTAGTTTGTAGTTTATAGTTGGGTAAAAACAAGAGTTGTCAAATAAATTGGTAAAAGCGGAGGTTCGAAGTAATCAGTTTGTGATTTAAAATTTCCTTCAACTAAAAACTATAAACTACAAACCACAAACTCTATTCCTGTCCATAATACGATCCCGCTCCGTGCTTCCGGTCGTAATGTTTGCGGATGAGCGAATCCTGGAGACAGGGAACGCCGGGACGGATCTGTTCCGTGAGGTAGGCCATTTGTGCAATGGCTTCTAGCACCGAGCTATTGTAAACCGCTTTAGCTGCCGTTTTGCCCCAGGTGAATGGCGCGTGGTTTCCCACCAGCATCATTTCCACTTCTTCATATCGCATGCCTTTGGCCTGCAGGCAATCCATGATCTGGAAACCGGTCTGGTATTCGTAATCGCCTTCGATCATGGCGTCGTCCATCGGCGGTGTGCATGGAATATTTACCGTGTTGTGATCGGCATGCGTGGTGCCGTAGATCGGGATATCGCGCTGCGACTGCGCCCAGGCGGTTGCGTACATCGAGTGCGTATGTACGATGCCGTTAATATGCTGCCAGTGTTTATACAGAACGGCATGTGTTTTTGTATCGGACGATGGACGCATCGAACCTTCGATGGTGTTGCCGTCAAAGTCAATGATCACCAAATTACCGGGTGACAGGTCTTCATAGGGGACGCCACTGGGTTTTATTGCAAAGGCGCCGAGTGACCGGTCGGCCGCGCTAACATTTCCAAACGTAAAAATAACAAGCCCGAGTTTTGGCAGCTGCATATTGGCGTCGTAGGCGGTCTGCCGGATGTGGTCGTATTGGCTCATAAAAAATTATTAAGGATGAACGGGTTTAGTCGTTTGCCTGCATGTTTGCTTCCAGGCATGCGCCCAGTAAAGTATATTTAGCATATCGTTTTGCATAGACTGGAACGTTTGCAGTTATCGGGTGATACTCGGCATCGAAGCCCTGTCCCATGGCTGCCATCGCATCTTCTACTTTTAAATAGATGCCGGCGGCAGTGGCGGCAAACATGGCGGCCCCAAGCGCGCAGGTCTGTTCCGATTTATGGATTCGGATGGGCATGTCCATAACGTCGGCCATCATTTGCATGATGTACGGCGATTTTTTTGCCACGCCTCCCATCCCGATCAGTCCTTTTACGGGAACACCTTCATTATTGAAACGCTCCACGATTTTTTTTGCTCCGAAGCAAGTTGATTCTACCACGGCGCGAAACAAACGTGGCGCGTCGCTGCCCAGTTTCAGCCCGGTGATCGCACCTTTGAGTGCCTGGTTGGCATCCGGCGTGCGCCGCCCGTTGAGCCAGTCGATCGCCAGCTCTGCGTCGTCGTCGGGCGGCAATGCGGCTGCCTGTTTTGACAGGAGCGGGATCACCTGGTCGAGCGATTCATCAATCAGTGTTTGCAGTTGTTCGGGTGGCAATAATTTAGACTGCGAGAGGATATTTTTTAAAGGCCAGGCGAGCAGGTGTTTAAACCACGCATAGGCATCACCGAAAGCAGACTGACCGGCTTCAAGACCGGTCATGCCGGGGATTATGGAACCATTGACCTGACCGCAGATCCCCTTTACCAATTTGCCGGCGATGTCTGCGGTGGGTGCCACCAGCATATCGCAGGTAGACGTGCCCATCACTTTGCTCAAATGATATGGTTCTATCTGTCCGCCTACCGCGCCCATGTGCGCGTCGAAGGCGCCGATTCCGATCACCACGCTGGTCGCCAAGCCCAACCGTTCTGCCCATTCACTGCCCAACGTACCAGCTGCCTGGTCAGCGGTGTATGTTTCGGTAAAAAGTTTGGTAGTAAAGCCCGCCAGCAAAGGATCCAGCGAGGTGAAAAATTCATCAGGCGGCAAACCGCCAAATTCCGCTGCCCATAATGATTTGTGACCGGCCGCACAGACGCCCCGTTTCAGGGTGCTTACGTCATTTCCACCCGTCAGCAGGTAGGGAATCCAGTCGCAATGTTCTACCCATGAATGGCAGGCTTTGCGCACCTGTTCGTCTGTTCGGAAGATGTGCAACAATTTCGCCCAGAACCATTCTGAGGAATAAATGCCGCCCACGAATTGCAGGTAATTGATGTCAAATTTTTGCGCATGCGTATTGATCTCGGCAGCTTCTTTCACCGAGGTATGATCTTTCCACAACACGAACATGGCGTTGGGGTTGTCCGCGAAATGGGGGAGCAGCGCCAGCGGTGTGCCGCACGCATCCACCGCCACCGGCGTAGACCCGGTAGTATCGATGGATATGGCCCTGATGTTTTTTGAAACGGCAGTACCGGCTTGCTCCAGGCAACTACGGATCGTATATTCCAAGCCGTCGATGTAATCCTGCGGGTGTTGCCGAAACTGGTTGTCGGCGGGGCTGCAAAAGAGTCCGTTTTTCCAGCGCCGGTAGTAATAAACGGCTGATGAAACTTCTTGACCATTGCTGGCGTCAACGATCAGTGAACGCACGGAATCTGTTCCGTAGTCCACCCCGATTACATAACTTTCCTTTTCCATATAGCAATAAAGTGTCAAAGTAACACTTGTTTAGAAAAGTTACGTAAAACTCTTACAATTTATTTTGTGTGTTGTGGATTGGGAATAAAGTTGAGCAGGGAGGTAAATTTTATTTTGTATTTGCGCCGGTCCAGTTTGTAATAGAACGCACCGCGTTTGGAGCCCTCCTTGTCTTTGTCCTTTTGTTTCACAAGCAGTTCCGACGAAAGTACTTTTCTAATAAAGTTGCGTTTATCAAATACCGTATCATACACGCCTTCGTAAAGCATCTGTAACTGGGGAAGGGTAAATTTTGCTGGCAGCAGCTCAAAGAGGAGGGGATGGTGAGCTGCCTTGTCGCGCAGTTTTTCCTTTGCCATTTCAATAATCTGCTCATGGTCGAATACCAGGGAGGGGA
>JBBSSY010000217.1:0-6180 GCA_038241595.1 Chitinophagales bacterium
AAGCAAAGAACCGGTGGATGAACATACGCTCTTCATGATTGCCAGCAATACCAAGCTGTTCACCGCAACATCGATCGCCCTGCTCGACTATCGCAAGAAACTTTCCCTGGACGACAAAATCATAAAATATTTTCCCGAATATCGCCTGTATGACCCAACCTCCACGTCCCTCGTTACGATCAGGGATATGCTTACGCACCGGATCGGCACCAAGACGTTCCAGGGCGATTTTACATTCTGGAACTCAACACTGACCAGGAGCCAGGTGATGTCCAGGATGCGCCTCCTCAAACCGGTGGGTATCTTCCGGCAGGATTACGGCTACTGCAACAGTTGTTACCTGACCGCGGGGGCAGTGATCCCTAAAGTCACTGGTAAACCCTGGGAAGTGTTCGTGTATGATTCGATACTCGTGCCCTTGAAGATGTCGAATACGCACATGCTTTCTGCCGGCATTGCCAGCCGCGAAAATGTGGCCCTGCCTTATACCAATATTTATTCCGGTCAGCTTACAGAGATTCCTTTTGACCACTGGGACAATCTGGCCCCCGCCGCAAGCATAGTAAGCAATGTGGACGATCTTTCGCACTGGCTTTCTTTCCAGCTGGATAGTGGCCGGTTTGAAAACAGGGAAATCATGCCCTTCGCCGTGCTGCAAAAAACACGCGATGTGAACATCATCACCAACAGCCGCAGATCTGCGCTGTTCCCCACGCACTTCAGGGGCTATGGACTCGGTCTGTTTGCGACCGATTACAACGGGAAGCAGGTGTACTGGCACACAGGTGGTGCAGGCGGCATGGTAAGCAACGTATGTTTTGTGCCCGAGGAAAAGTTAGGTATAGCGATTTTAACAAACAACGACAACCAGAGCTTTTTTGAAATGCTCCGTTACCAGGTACTGGATGCATACCTGGGTGTTCCGTACGTAAACCGCAGCCAGCAGCAACTGCCTGCCTTTAAAAAAGAAATGCGCGATCAAATGGCTGAAATTGCTGCCTGGAGAAAGCGGGTCAAAGGTAAAGCACCTCCACTGGCACCGGTTGCATTCCTGGGTAGTTATTCAAATCCACTATACGGAAATATAACCATAAGCCGTGCAAAAAACGGCTTGCATATACAGTTCGCCAATCACCCGAAACTTAGTGCCAGCCTGCTTTACATGGATAACAACGAATGGTTGCTCGAATACAACAACATTGAGTACGGCATATTCGCCGTGGCCTTCAACCAGGCGGGATCCGCGGTCACCGGTATTACCGTCAAATTTAATGGCTACGTGGAAGGTGATCCCTATCTGTTCGAAAAAACGAAACCTTAATTAGACGAAAAGCCTGGTTCCGGGGCTGACATTTTTTTGGATGCGGCAGTTTATATTCCAGGTTGCGTTCATATGGGTTGTACTATGCTTTTCAATGAAAGCTTAAATATATTACCCAACGTGTTCACTGTCAAGTTCTATAGAATGAAGTGTGGTTAATTTGTGTTGAAGTGTTTAAAAAGGGATTCAATTTGAACGAACTCCAGGGTATGTTGACGAATGACCCAGGCACTTTATGAAGCCGGTCTCCCGGATCAGGTAAAAAGAACATGTATGTAAGAGCAGTAAAAAGTTTGTTGTAGGTTTACGCTAAAATAAAAATTATGCGGCTAAAATTCTTGACGTTATTTTTCCTGGTTCCTATCCTGACAAATGCGCAGTCATTTTACTTTTTTACGGGGACCTATACCAATGCCGGCAGCAAGGGCATTTATGTATATCGCTTTAACGCGGCAAACGGAAAAGTGGAAGCGGTCAGCAATACCGAAACCGACAGTATTGTTAATCCATCATACCTCGCTGTTGCACCGGGTGGAAAATTCCTGTACGCAGCAAATGAAACCGGCGGAAAAAGCCCGGGAAGTGTGAGTGCATTTTCTTTCGACAAAACGTCTGGTAAACTGACTTTTTTGAACAAACAGTCAAGTGGTGGCGACGGCCCTTGTTATGTATCCGTTACCAACAATAAAAAATGGGTTTTTTCGGGCAACTACTCTGGTGGCAGCCTGGCTGCCCTGGCGGTGAATGACGATGGCAGCCTGCAACCACCGGCGCAAACGATCCAGCATGTAGGAAAAAGCGTGATGGCAAAAAGGCAGGATAAACCGCACGTACATTCAACCAATATTTCACCCGACCAAAACTTCCTGTTCGTGCCCGACCTGGGGATGGATAAAGTATTTGTGTATAAGATTAATTCAAGTGCAAAAAAACCACTCACAGAGGCTACCCCTGCTTTTGTGGACATCAAGGCGGGCAGCGGGCCACGACACATGGCGTTCCACCCCAATAATAAATACGTGTACCTTATTACAGAGATGGGAGGTAGTGTGGACGCTTATAAGTACGACAATGGTAAAGCAACATTTATCCAGAATGTACTCGCGCACCCCGCGGACTTTACCGGCGAACCAGGCAGCGCTGATATCCATGTCTCTCCCGATGGTAAATTTCTATACGCCTCCAACCGCGGTGATGAAAATAACATTGCCATTTTTGCCATTGACGCCAAAACCGGAAAACTGGCTTTAAAGGGATTACAGAAATCAGGAGGCAAGGCGCCGCGGAATTTCTCGATCGACCCTTCGGGCAATTATTTGCTGGCTGCAAACCAGGACACAGACAACATAGTCATCTTTAAAATCAATCACCAGACAGGTCTGCTCACTGCCACCGGGGAAGAAGTAAAAGTATCGCGGCCGGTTTGTATTAAATTCATTGATAAATGATTTTGGGCACCGATAAATGAAACATCTACATTCGGTATTTCTGAAGCGCCTTTGATCTCACTGATCGAAGGCGCTTTTTTTCTCCCGATAGTTTTGTACACCAGCACATCGGTAAATGTGAGAACACAAGTCTGAACCGCTCGCTCTTAACGAAACATATTCGATCGAATCAGCACTCAGCGCTTTTACGGAAAAATAAAATCTTCTTATTTCAATAAGAACTAAGAAAAATCTTTTTATATATTGTAAGGTTTTCCTGATAAGTCAGTCTATTAATTAAAACTTATCACTTACAAAAATTGAGTTTAAAACAGGAAAGCAGAGCAATTGATGATAAAAGCGCGAATCGTTGCGCGGCAGATCCGCGTCTCTGGGTAAGCAAATATGCCGATTACCTGTATACATATGCGATAGGCCGGGTCGAAAGCCAGGAACTTGCGCAAGACCTCGTACAAGAAACTTTTTTATGTGCGCTGGAGCATCTAAAACAATTTGAGGGAAGAAGTACAGAACAGACCTGGCTCACGGCGATTCTCAAGAATAAAATCTACGACAATTTCCGATGCAAGGCGACGGCTTTTCTAACATCGAAAGCCCAACTCGAAGGAATGGATCATGAGCAGGTGTTTTTTAATGATGATGGCCACTGGCAGGATCGATACCGCCCAGCGTATTTTGGCCTGAACGATCCAGATGTAATAGGTAATAAGGAGTTACAGGATATTTTGAGAAAATGCCTTGACAAACTGCCGGGAATGTGGTTGGCCATCTTTACGATGAGATATGTAGATGAGGAAAAAGCAAAGGTGATTTGCAAGGAATTAAAGGTTACTTCATCCAATTTTTGGGTAATCATTCACCGCGCCAAGATAAGTTTAAGGGAATGCCTTCAAAAGAATTGGCGATAACAATATCCCAATGACCGCGAAAAGAAAAATAGTTAATGACTGTGAAATGGCAACTTTTTTCATCGAAAAAAGCCAGTTTACCAAACTAACGCCGTATGAATATTGCTATATGACATTTCATCTTGCGTTTTGTTCCATGTGCAGAATGTTTCAAAAGCAAAGCAAGCTAATTACTGAAATGACAAAAAAGGTTTTACATCTTTCCGGAAAAAGGAAATTAAAGTTGGATAAAAATTTTAAGAAGCAACTCCAGGCCAAAATAGAAGACAGGCTTTAAAAATTATTTCCCCGCCAACTGAATAAAAAAAAGGCTGTAAGGTATTGTCCGATATTCCGTCTAACGATCATCAAGGAATTCCGTTAAATAACACGTTATGACAGGTATGCACCCATCCAAAAATTACACGCTTGCAATGCAACTCAATAATTTGGGCACAAAAGTTTTACGTTACGGACTTGCAGTTGTGTTGATATGGATCGGGATACTGAAGTTTACATCGTACGAAGCGGCCGGAATAAAAGGCTTGGTTGATAATAGCCCGTTATTGTCCTGGACATATGGCGTGTTTGGCGTAGAAGGGTTTGCAAAAGTACTTGGTGTCCTCGAAATTGGCACTGGTTTAATGATAAGTTGCAGGCCATTTAGTGCGAAGATTTCCGCCTGGGGAAGTATTGCAGCCATGCTAACTTTCCTGATAACCCTCAGTTTTTTATTCTCAACACCTGGAATTATACAACCCGACTATCAATTTCCTTTTATCTCCCCTATGCCTGGACAATTTATTCTAAAAGACCTTGTATTGTTAGGTGCATCTATCTGGACTGCCGGGGAAGCGTTGCATGCGTCCGTTGACACAATGCCATTGGTTTCACAGGCGTCCTGAACAGTTTTGAAATTTACTATACACCAGAACTTGAATTTATATATGTAAACTAAAAAACAAAATATGAAAAAGAAGTTTTGGCTTTCCGGTGCATTGGCTGTTGTCATTGTGCTGGCGAATTCCGGTTGCAAGAAACAAGATCATTACCCGGATGCTACTAAAGTTTCGGGTTACCTGTACACCACATTAAATGGAGAAGGTGAAAATAAGGTTGTGCGATTTACAAGGCACCCCGATGGTTCTTTATCGGACGAAAAATCCTTTTCCACCGGAAGCAAGGGCGGCGCGAACGTCGCTGCTGGCGGTGACGCGCATGGAGATTTCGATGCCCAGGGCGCTGTGCAAATCATCGGTAACTACCTGCTTAACACCAATGCCGGCGGCAATACGATTTCCGTTTTTTCATTGGATAGAAAAAATGGTGAGCTCACATTTGTTGCCAATACAAGTTCCGGAGGCACACGGCCGGTAAGCATCGGCTACACAAAAAAGACCGGTTCGGGTAACGAATATTGGATTGTGGTAGGCAATCAATGGAATAATCCCAATGTACAAAAGGACGGAGCTGCCATTGAGAGATACCCGAACAATGATTTTTACAAACAGGATTTAAAAGCACCTGATGCGAGCGACGCAGAAAGAAATATTCAGTTATTTTCATTCAACACGTCTAACGGTACACTAACCAGTGTAAAGCAACTTGACAAATACGTAAGAGAAAATGGTGGCCCCACTACGGTCAGTTTTAATGATGAAGGAACCAAACTGGCGGTGAGTACATGGGGAATCGCTCATTTTAATACAAAACTGACCTCGCTCGATGAACAACATCCGAGTAGGGTCTATGTGTATGACTTTTCCAACGGCTCGATATCGGGAAAGCGTTATTTCGAAGAGGCAGGTATCGCCGGAACAATCGGCCATAGCTGGTCGAAATCAGGCAACTCAAAATTATTTGTCTCAAATTTCAACTTAATTCCTTCCAAACTGGATAACAGCGTAACCGTTTTGGATGACAATGGCAAAATGATCACAAAGACTGCTAAGCTCGGTGTAACTCCGGCGGCCGCTATTAATGAAGCATGTTGGACCGTTTTAAATTCATCTGGAGCTAAGCTCTATGTAGCAAGTTTTCAAACCAATCGGGTCTCGGTATACAATGTAAATTCATCCGGACTGAGTTATGCCAATACAGAGGCAAGGGGCGGTAAAGCACCAAACGGGGACTCAAAAGATGTTTGGGTTAGCCCTGATGATCGATTCGTATACAATCTCGGTGCTTTTCAATCTTTTTCAATCAATCGTTTCGACATCAATGGCAATTCAATTACTTATAAAACGCAAACACCGGTTAATGCTGCAGCCTCAGGAACAGGAACTGCGGGCAAATTCAACTTTTTGGGATTAATGGGTTTTGACATAGAAAGCGAAAAGCCTTATAAATGATTATTTGGCCTAAAGAAAGGACATGGTAACATCGCTGAATTGATGAAGAATTGCAAAATCGGCGTCGTTAAAGACGCCCCATTTTGAATTATATTTTTTATGTTTGCAATTAAGGTTTTGAGACTTTCAAGTAGCAAGTTTTTTGAAAAAGATAAAAGTATTCACAAATTTAA
>JBBSSY010000218.1:0-6093 GCA_038241595.1 Chitinophagales bacterium
AATCCGAAATACGAAGCGTTGAAAAGAGATAAAATGCTGGCCGAAGATGCAAGCAGTGCTGACGTAAAATTTGTTGGAATTCATTCAATTTTAATGCTCAATATATAACAGTCAACAACTTTGATAATTTTTTCAGTTAAAGTCTGAGTAGACATCTTTATTAAGCATTGAATTTTGAGCGTTGAGTATTGAATATTATTTTACGTCATGTCAACATGCCATTTTCTTCTGATTACTGATTTCTGATTTCTGACAGCCCATACCTCATACCCCATACCCCATACCCCATTTTTTCGTACATTCCACCCTCACACCCTCACTCCTGGCAATACCCGAAAAAAAATTCACGCGGCATCAGTTATTGGTAGCCATCATGGCTGCATTCGTAAGCTTCTCGGCGTATACCTGCATCTTTACTTTTCGCAAGGCATTCAATGTTGCGCCCTACAGCGGTTTTACGTTGCTGGGGATGGATTACAAAGTGGTGCTGGTGATCACGCAGGTGATGGGTTATATGTTCAGCAAGTTTTACGGGATCAAATTTATTGCGGAACTTAAACGCATCGGGCGCGGACAACTGATCATACTATTGGTTGGCATTTCATGGCTGGCCTGGTTGCTCTTCGCTTTATTACCGCCGCCGTATAACTTCTGGTGTTTATTTATCAATGGTTTTCCGCTGGGAATGCTTTGGGGCGTCGTGTTTTCATATGTAGAAGGCCGACGGACCACTGACTTAATCAGCGCCGCACTCGCTGTAAGTTTTATTTTCGCTTCGGGGCTCGCCAAGTCGACGGCACAGTACATTATGGACACCTGGCAAGTCGGTGAATACTGGATGCCTTTTTGCACCGGGCTGGTATTTATGCCACCGCTTTTGCTGTTTGTTTTCCTGCTGGAGAAAATTCCGCCACCAGATGCATCGGACATCAGGGAGCGAATGGAACGGCTGCCGATGCCCAGGGAGCAACGTCGGAAAATGGTTAAAGAATTTTTCCCGGGGCTGGTTGCTCTCATCTTTATTTATATGCTGGTGACCGTCTTGCGTGAACTGCGCGACAGTTTTATGGCAGACATGTGGCGCGAGTCGGGAGAAGTGTTTAATGCCGGGGTTTTTGCGCAGACGGAAACCATCATCACCGTGTTCATCCTGCTGATGATCGGCGGCATGATCATCGTGCAAGATAATTTCAGGGCTTTTCGGTTGACACTATTTATTATGTTGGCAGGTTTCGTATTGGCTTTGGTAGTCACCCTGCTGTATAAAAACCAACAGGTGGCCGTTTTTGCCTGGATGACCGGCGTGGGCCTGGGGTTATACATGGTTTACATTCCCTTCAACAGTATACTGTTCGACCGTTTCATCGCTGCGTTTCGATTTTCTGGCAACGTGGGGTTCCTCATTTATCTCGCGGATTCCTTCGGTTACCTTGGCAGTGTCGGGGTATTGTTTACAAAGACCTTGTTTTCGGTTCAACTCAACTGGCTGACTTTTTATACCAACCTCGTAGTTGGCGTAGCTGTTTGTGGCATTGTCGGTGTCGTTGTATCCCTGGTTTATTTTGTAAAAAAACATCGGAAACCAGGGAGGCATGGGGGGAGTGAAGTACATCGGGATATTTCTTATTTGGCTGATAGCTGATAGCTGATAGCCTTCTTCTATTCCAACGTAAACCCGATCGTTGTGCCGATGTCCGGCGTGCTCCGAACATGGATGGTTTCACCGTGTGCTTCGATGATGTGTTTGCAGATGGCCAGTCCAAGGCCGGTGCCACCGCGGTCGCGACTGCGTGCCTTGTCCGTCCGGTAAAATCGTTCAAAAATCCGGTGGAGATGCTCTTCCTCGATGCCAATGCCGTCATCACTGATTTCCACGAGCACATGTGCTCCTTCTGTTCTGTAAATACTGGCTACGATGTGCCCGTTTGGCTTGCCGTATTTAAAACTGTTCTCTACCAGGTTGATCAGCACCTGGCGGATCTTCTCTTTGTCGGCAAAAACCGGCACCGGCGATTCACAGCCTTTTTTGATGCTCACGAAAATATTCTTTTCATTTGTTTTGATTGACAAGGATTCGAAAACCTCCCGGATTAGGTCCTGGACGACGAAATTCGTTTTGAACAATTGCTGTTCTCCACGTTCGAGCCGCGAGATCTCGTCCAGGTCGTTCATCAGGTTTACGAGACGATCGATATTGCGGGAAGTATTTTCAAGGAATTTTTTCCGGACGTCAGGGTTTTCCATGGCGCCCTCCAGCAGGGTGTCTACATAACCCTGGATGGCAAAAATGGGCGTTTTAAATTCGTGCGCGAGGTTCTGTAGAAACTCTTTGCGGTACGCTTCGTTTTGCTGCAGGATTTCGATTTCGCTGCTTTTCTGCTTTGCCCATTTCACCACATCTTCACTCACCTCGTCTATGCTTTTCTTCGGTAGGATGTATTTGTAATACACCTCTTCTTTTTTACTGGCCTTGGTCTGGTAAATAAATTTATAGATAAGTTTGATGCGGCGGTAAATGAACTGCTGTAAAAAAAAGAAGATCAGCAGGTAGGCAATCAGGAATAACACTGCGAATGTTACCAGCGCAATGCGCCATTCTTTTAAAATAACAAGACTGGCCAGCGCCACCAGCAAAGAGATGGAGCCGGCGTTAATCGAGGCGATCTGGCGGGGAGAAATGTTTTTTAGGTTCATGGGCGCATAAGCTGCCGGTTTTCATTACAGATCGAATTTATATCCTACCCCTTTTACGGTTGTAATGCAGTCAAGGCCTATCTTCTGCCGCACTTTACGAATATGTACATCGATCGTGCGGTCACCTACGATAACATCATTTCCCCACACCTGGTTCAAAATCTCGTCGCGGAGAAAAACCCTGCCGGGTTTTGACGCAAGCAGGTATAATAACTCAAATTCTTTTTTCGCCAGCGCGATCGACCGGTCGTCCACTTTAACGATATACTGAACGGGGTCTATGATGAGGTTGTTGATTTGTATGACACCGCTACCATTTTCGATCAGTTTACCTGCCCGACGGAAAAGTGCATTGACCCGGCTCATCAACAGTTTTGGGCTGATGGGTTTGTTTACATAATCGTCCGCGCCAGTATCGAAACCCTTCATCTGTGAAGGTTCGTCATTCAGCGCCGTGAGGAAAATAATGAGGGTGTCTTCGTACGCCGACTGCGCCCGCAGGATCTCGCATACTGCCACGCCATTTTTTTTTGGCATCATGATGTCGAGGATGATCAGGTCGGGTTTTATGTGGTTGGCTTTCTGCAAGGCGTCATCTCCGTCTTTCGCCGTAAACACTTCATAGCCTTCCTTTGTTAAGTTGTATTGAATGATCTCGAGAATATCAGGTTCGTCATCCGCAATCAGTATTTTCTTCCCCTTGGGCTCCATTTAACAATTTGTTTACACAAACCTAGACAAATAACGGCTGCAGCGGGTTAAGAATGGAGGAGTTCACGATTTTTTAATATTGGAACCATGCCGACAGACTCGTTGAGTAATGGCACTAAGCAACTAAAACGATCCTTAACATGTCCTTATATAGCAATACGTTATTCATCGCCTGCCGTTTCGCCGAATGGTCGTATTTTTGCAGACAGGCAACAAACCAGGGTTGTAATTAATTATGTATAGATTTTTACTCGCACTAGCCGCTTTCATTTTAATCCTCCAGTCACCCGTTTCAGCACAATCGAGTAGCAAACCGGTGTTTAAAATCGAAAAAAACCGGTTGTTGTGGCACGATAAGGTAGACCGTGAACAGGCGAGACTGACGAAGCTGGACGGCAAAGACGACAACGCCATTACCCTTTCGCGTGACGAAACGGTCAACGCGCAGATTGATTATGCGATGATCATGGAAGTGGATGACCTGCAGGAAAGTATTGAACGCGATTCACTGCTGACAAATAACAACAAGATCAAATACCTGCTTGGGCTCGAATCGCTGGTAAAAGGATACAACAATTACTACCAGCGAAAGGATTTCCCGGTAACCATGGCCCAGTCGCTGGTAGACGCTTTCGCCAGGGCACTGGAGCTGGAGAAGAAAAATGCCAGCATTGAACCGGTGATCAGTGAAAATTCTTACGCCGTCGGCAAAATTCTGGTGGATTGTTTCTGTTTTAAAGACAATCCCGGAGTACGTTCTGCTTCCAATAATCTGGTAAGAAAGTATGTGTCCCTGCACCCGACCGAGATTCTCACGGTTTTAATGAGTAACATCGATGTTCCGTTTGCAGACAGCCTGATAAGTGTCGCGGTGAAACAGAATCCCCGCGAAGTGTATGATTATGCCGCAGCTAACAACAGGATGGGTTCCAAGATCCGCAGTAACCCTGACCCACTGGTGCGCACGGTGGCAAAAATGGCGGGCAGTAAAAGCGGGCAGCTGTATTTCCCTTTTATTGATTTGCTGGTAAACGGCAAGATCACTTTCGCAGACATCGACAAGGTCAAAGAAAATCCGCTCAATTACTACCGCCTGATGGTAAAAACACGCATCGATTATGCAGGCCGCATGTTCAGTGCCGCCAGGGATACCCCGATGGAAATGAAGTCGCTGACGGAAATGATGGAGAAAAAGGCCAAAGAAGAATTCGTTCGTACCATCAATGGTTTGCATAATTCCCCCGATGGGGTCCGGTTCAAGAGCCTTGAGCCGCTGAGTGCGTCAGAGTTGTATTACCTCTGCGTACTGGGTGAAGATGAAATATACACGTCCAGTTACCTCGGCGTTTTTAAACGGATCTTCCAGCGTATGAAAGTACCACGTGGCGACACGTTGATCATGAGCGTCAATGCCGATTACTTCCGTAAATTTATAAAACTCGCCGCTGCCTATAACACACTCGAACCCTTCCTGGCTTCTATGCCCTCAGAGAGCGCTACTTCGCTGATGCGCGCCTTTATGATCGGCCTTGAAAAAAGTACGACACCCGATAACGCCGAAGATGCGGTGGATGTGGCCGATTCGTACAGCAGCATCTTCGAGAAAAATAAACCGCTCGCCAGGTTCATGCTGGATGAAGCCAATTGGAACTATGAGCGGTGTGTAAAAAACGCCAGTAAAAACGGCCAGGTGATCTATGACCTGGAAAAAACATTGTTCGAATCGGCGGATACGCTCGGCAAAGGAGTCGATCTCACCGAACGGCTGGGCATCGCGCCAGTGTATACCGTCGACTACAATTCGCTTACAGACGACAGTGGCCGGGTGGTTCAGCAGGTGTTTTTTTATGGGGACGAAGACAGGGACGGACAAAACTCATATGCCAACTACCTGAACCTGTTTCGCGGCAAAGCCGAATGGTCCATCACCGATAACAATCCCGATTGGATCTGGATCCGCTCGACCAAAGGCAAGCCGGTATGGATCTTCGCCAACAAACCGTTGTACGGCCCGGACGATCCCGATGCCAAGGCACAACGAAAACTGGACGACTACCTCGATGCCCGCAAAATCAAACCAACCGTATTTATTCACCGCGGGCATAGTTATCATGTTAAATACTCGCTGCAACAGATTCAGCCAAGCGCACGAATCGTGGTGCTTGGATCCTGTGGCGGTTATAACAACCTCAACGAGGTATTGACAATCAGCAATGACGCACACATCATTTCGTCGAAACAGGTTGGTACAAAAACAGTGAACGAGCCGATTCTAAACGCCATTAACAACAGCCTGCGCAATGGTCGCAGCATTGAATGGATCCCCATGTGGCGCGATTTATCGAAATTATTCAGCGGTGAGCAAAAAGAAATGTTCGAAGATTATATCCCTCCTTATAAAAACCTCGGCGCCATTTTCATCAAAGCCTACCGGAAGGCATTGTGAGAAGAATAGTTTATGGTTTATGGTTTATAGTTTATAGTTGAAGCTATACCTTTGATTTATCCAGTCTAACTACAAACTATAAACCATAAACTATAATCTATCTTGTCCGAACCGAAAAAGATCTTCGATTTACCATTCTGGAAAGGGTCTTCACTTTTGCGGCGCCTTATAAAAACCTCGTCACCATTTTCATCAAAGCTTACCGGAAGGCATTGGGAGAAGAATAGTTTGTAGTTTATGGT
>JBBSSY010000219.1:0-6093 GCA_038241595.1 Chitinophagales bacterium
ATAATGCGAATAATAAAAGAGCCCGCAACTACAAGTATTTACGGGTTCTTTTATTATTCGTCATCCAAGTTTGTCGGGGCGACTGGATTCGAACCAGCGACCACCAGACCCCCAGCCTGGTACGCTACCGGACTGCGCTACGCCCCGATTTTAGTCAAACAGCCCTAAAAGTAATGGAAAATCACATTTGAAAAAAATCAATCAACAAACCCTATATTCGCGCAATCAATCTCCATGAAGTTAGTAATACGACAGGCAACGATTATTGATCCGGACTCTCCCCACCATCGCTCCACACAGGATATTTTCATAGACAATGGCATCATTACACAGGTTGGCCAGGCACTTAACGTCTCTGCCGACAAGGAAATCAATATGACCGGTATGTTCATTTCGCCCGGCTGGATAGACATTTTTTCCAATTTCTGTGACCCGGGTTATGAGTTTAAGGAAACGCTCGAATCTGGTAGCCAGGCCGCTGCTGCAGGCGGGTATACCACAGTGTTCACCCTGCCCAATACCAAACCGGTTGTCGACAACAAATCGCAGGTAGAATACATTGTGCAGCGTAGCCGTTCATTACCGGTTGAGGTCATACCCATTGGTGCGATTACCCGCCAGGCCGAGGGGAAAGAACTCGCGGAAATGTACGACATGCAACACAGTGGCGCCATTGCGTTCAGTGACGGACTCAACCCGGTGCAGTCTTCTGGCATCCTCGTAAAAGCCCTTCAATATATTAAACAGTTTAATGGCGTGCTGATCCAGGTGCCGGATGATAAAAACCTGGTACCGCACGGGTTGATGAATGAAGGCATCGTGTCAACGCGGCTGGGACTTTCCGGCAAACCAGTGCTGGCCGAAGAACTGATGATTGACCGTGACCTGAAACTGGCCGCTTATACCCAGTCGAGAATCCATTTCACCGGCGTAACCTCTTTTCATGCCATCGAGTCCATTCGCCGGGCAAAAGAGCAGGGACAAGCCGTTACCTGTTCAGTAGCCCCCTATCACCTTTTTTTCTGTGACGAGGACCTGATGGAGTATGATGCTAACCTTAAAGTGAACCCGCCGCTACGGACACGGGCTGAAATGATGCTGCTTCGCCAGGCCGTGCGCGACGGCATCGTCGACTGCATCGCCAGCCACCATGCCCCGCAGGACTTCGACAGCAAGGTGGTAGAATTCGAATATGCAAAATTTGGCATGATCGGACTCGAAACGGCATACGCCGTGGTCAAAACGGTTTTTCCGGAACTCGATGAAACGAAGCTGTATGCGTTGTTTGCCGGCAATGCCGCAAAGATCTTCGGCTTATCACGTCCTTCCATCGCCGAGAACAACGAAGCAAATTGCACGTTATACTTACCAGGAAGCGCTGATATCTTTGTCCACAACCACATCCGATCAAAATCCAAAAATACCGCGTTTACCGGTAAGCTACTACAGGGACAGGTTGTTGGCGTCGTACGCGGTTCCGAACTGGTACTCAATTAAACGACTTAATTTCGCAGAATCATGAAAAGTAAACCGATATCTCATTTTGTTGCAGGTGCTGTGCTTGCCGGGGCGGCCATCCTGCTTTTCCTGACTTATTATTATATGGGTTTATCCTTTGTGAGTAACTTCCTCACTTATATTCCCCCCCTGGTGACCATCAGTCTGATGGTTTTCTTCGTGATTCAATATGCCAACGCACTTGACAACGATGTAACATTTGGAACCCTGTTTGGATACGCTTTTAAAACAACCACCATCTTCGCACTGATTATGGTAGCGTTTTTATTTGCGGTAAACAGCCTGCTGCCTGCTTACCGCGAAGCTTTCATGGAAAATATGTCTAGACAAATGGTGAGCGATGACAAGTTAACCGATGAGCAGCGAGAACTGGCAATCAATACCACCCGCAAGTTCTTCACGATCGGCATGATCGGCGGCGGGCTGGTGATGAATATCATCATAGGCTGTATCGGGGGATTGATCGGCGCCACACTGGCGACAAAAAATCCGCGTACTCCCTTTGAAAATCAAACTTAATCACCCGCATGGATATTTCTGTTGTCATACCTGTTTATAATGAGAGCGAGTCACTCCCGGCGCTAACCGCCTGGATAGAACGCGTCATGCATGATAACAGGTTTTCGTACGAAATCATCTATGTGGACGACGGCAGTACTGACGACACCTGGGAGGTGATCGAACACCTGCGCACCGGCAATCCGCACATCAAGGGCATTAAATTCCAGCGGAATTATGGCAAATCCGCCGGCCTCAGTGTGTCGTTTAAAGCGTCACAGGGCGACGTGGTGATTACCATGGATGGAGACATGCAGGATTCGCCTGATGAAATCCCCGAATTACGCCGCATGCTGCTGGAAGACGGTTTCGACCTGGTCAGTGGCTGGAAAAAAAAGCGGTATGACAATACGCTCACTAAAAACCTGCCGTCAAAATTTTACAATAGCGTCACCCGTGCGATGTCTGGCATCAAATTGCATGATTTTAACTGCGGATTGAAGGCTTATAAAAGAAAGGTGGTAAAGAGCATCGATGTATACGGCGAAATGCACCGGTACCTTCCCGTCATCGCAAAATGGTCCGGCTTCAGAAAGATTGGAGAGAAGGTGGTTGAACACCGGGCGCGACAATTTGGGGTGAGTAAGTTCGGCTGGGAACGATTTATCAATGGTCCGCTCGATCTGGCCTCGATTATGTTTGTCGGCAGGTACGGCAAAAGGCCAATGCATTTCTTTGGCAGCCTGGGGAGCATTTTCATCATATTTGGTACCGTGATGAGTTTGTATCTCGTCATCACCAGGCTGATGGATCCACAAATCGGGTTGAGCAATCGCCCCGCATTTTACATGGCACTCACTGCTATGGTGATCGGTACGCAGCTTTTTATGGCAGGCTTCCTGGGGGAACTTGTTGCCAGGAATTCTCACTCAAAAAATTCCTACCTGGTTGAGAAACGTACTGGACTTGACTAGTTTGTTTTTTATTTTTTACTTATTATACTGTCATCTAGTTACTTACCAATAATACTTAATATTTTTGATGAAATCAGTGGTCATCCTGGGCTCGGCACATCCTTTTCGCGGCGGCGGCATTGTAACGTTCAATGAACGGCTTGCCCGCGAATTCCAGCAGCAGGGATATCATACCACCATTTATAATTTCTCGGTTCAGTATCCAGGTTTTCTTTTTCCGGGTAAGACGCAGTATTCGGACCAGCCGCCGCCAAAAGACCTGGAAATTTTATCCCGCCTTCATTCTATGAACCCACTCAACTGGCTAAAGGTTGGCAACGAACTAAAAAAATTAGCACCGGACCTGGTGGTCGTACGATTCTGGCTGCCCCTGATGGGGCCCGCCCTCGGAACCGTACTACGAAGGATAAAACGAAACGACCATACTAAAATCGTGGCGATTACAGACAATGTGATACCGCATGAAAAAAGGCCGGGCGACCGGCTGTTCACCCGTTATTTCCTGCGATCCTGCGACGCTTTTGTAACCATGAGTGAACAGGTTACCCATGACCTCGGGCAGTTCATCACCGGTAAACCGGTACAACAGGTGCTGCATCCATTATACGACAACTTCGGCGATGCCGTGGGAAAAACGGTTGCCCGGCAACATCTCGGCATTGATTTGCAGGACAAAGTCTTGCTTTTCTTTGGCTTTATTCGCAAGTACAAGGGACTTGATGTACTCCTGGAGTCGTTAAAATACATCAATGATAATAACCCGGGCAGCCCCCCATTCAAATTACTGGTCGCCGGTGAATTTTACGAGGACGAAAAGACCTATACGGACCTGATTGCGAGGCTGGGGATCGGTGACAACCTGATCATGCGGACGGGCTTTATTCCCGACTCCGAAGTGAAGTATTTTTTTGGCGCGGCAGACGTGGTGATCCAGCCATATCGCCACGCCACCCAAAGCGGGGTCACGCCCCTCGCCTACCATTTTGAAAAACCGATGATCGTCACCAATGTCGGCGCACTCGCCAGTTATGTACCGCATGAAACCGTCGGCCTCGTTGCAGAACCCAATGTCCAGGCCATTGGGGACGCAATAATCCGCTATTACGAATTAGGGGAAGATTACTTTATTCCTCATCTTCGCAGCGAAAAACGGCGGTATTCCTGGGTAAACCTGGTAAAAGCCATTGAAGAAGTCGCAGCCCGCGGAAGCTAATATGATCTACAGAAGTAAAGCTCCACTAAGAATTGGTCTGGCCGGTGGCGGAACGGATGTAAGTCCTTTCTGCGACCTGCATGGAGGTGCCATCATCAATGCGTCAGTTTCACTTTATGCTTACGCCAGCATCGAGCCCATTACGGAGAATGCGATCATTTTGCAAGCACTCGATCGCAAAGAAGAATTGCGTTTTGACTGGTCGCATCAACTCCCGATCGATGGCAAACTTGATATCCTGAAAGGCGTGTATAACCGTATCCAGCATGAATTTGGTTTGCCGCTGACAGGCTTCCGCCTGTCAACCTATGTGGATTCACCAGCAGGTTCCGGACTCGGTACGTCATCCACACTGGTGGTGGCAGCCATCGGCGCGTTTGTGGAAATGCTTCGTTTGCCGTTGGGCGATTATGATATCGCTTACCTGGCTTACCGCATTGAGCGCGAAGACCTCCAAATGGCCGGCGGCCGACAGGACCAGTATGCAGCGACTTTTGGTGGCATTAATTTTATGGAATTCTATCACGATAATAAAGTGATTGTGAACCCTCTAAGAATTAAACCGGCTTATTTATTAGAACTTGAAAATAATTTGCTTTTGTATTTTACATCCACGAGCAGGGACTCATCGGAAATCATTGAACGACAAAGCCGGAACGTGGAAGAAGGAAAAATGGAACCCATCGAAGCGATGCATCAGCTGAAATTCCAGGCCCAGTGGATGAAAGAAGCACTGCTGAAAGGGCGGCTGAATGATATCGGTGAAATCCTTGATTTTGGCTTCCAGCAGAAACGAAAAATGGCCGACGGCATCTCAAATCCCTTTATGGAAGAAATTTATGCAGCGGCTAAAAAGGCGGGGGCGATCGGGGGTAAAATCTCTGGTGCCGGCGGTGGAGGCTTTATGATTTTTTACTGCCCTGGAATTACAAAACACCGCGTCGTCGAAGCGCTTTCGCGATTTGGTGGGTACTTTACATCATACCAGTTCTCCGCCCATGGACTCACTACCTGGACGGCGTGAGTCTTGCACGGTGGGAACATCATATTAACAACAACAACAATGATTGAAAAAATTCAATCCATCATAAAAGCTTCCATTGACCTGAAGTCAAAGATCCTGGACGACGCCTACATGATCAGCCGGATCGAGGAAGTGGTACATGTACTAGTGCGTGCTTTTAAAAATGGCAACCGGGTGTACTTCTGCGGTAACGGTGGCAGTGCCGCCGACGCGCAGCACCTGGCGGCCGAGCTAAGCGGACGTTTTTATATGGATCGCAAAGCATTGCCGGCTGAGGCACTGCATTGCAACACCTCTTACCTCACCGCAGTAGCGAACGATTATGGGTTCGAGGTGATTTATGCCAGGCTCGTCAGTGGCATTACAGACAAAGGAGATGTGCTGCTCGGCTTTTCCACCTCTGGCAATTCACCGAATATCGTCAGGGCCTTCGAGGTAGCCAGGGAAAAGGGCGTGATCACGATCGGCTTCACCGGAGCCGGTGGCGGCGAGTTGACAGAAACCAGTGATTACCTCTTCAATGTGCCGGGCCGTGATACCCCCCGCATCCAGGAATCTCATATAATGATCGGCCACATTATTTGCGAACTGGTTGAACGGGAGTATTTTGCCGTTGACAGTTGAAGATCAGTTGGCAGTTGAAGTTCAGTTGGCAGTTCGCAGTTGCCAGTTGGAAGTTGAAGTCTAGTTGCAATTGGCAGTGTGCAATTGGCAGTTAGCGATTAGCAGTCGAAGGTCAGTTGGCAGTATGCAATTGACGGGTGGCTATTGCAGGCCGAAATATAAAGCACACAGGGTGTGAGCGCTGTGTAAGCACCCAATTTTATTAGGCCTGAAAGGCCACCAGACAAGAGCACAGGCTGCAG